>JAGQYY010000013.1:14705-37864 GCA_020435825.1 Aequorivita sp. | reverse complement strand
TAGAAGCTTTGGTGCAAGCCAATAAGCAGTTTGACTGGAGAATCTATCCAGATAAAAACCATGGAATTTATGGCGGTAATACCCGCTTGCATCTTTTTACCTTAATGACCGATTTTATTAAAAAGAATTTATAAGAAATCAACACTAACTAAATATCTAAATTTTATGTCAGACGCAATTCAATATCAAAAGCAAAAAGAATTATTTGGCCACCCAGTTGGGCTTTATATACTGTTTTTTACAGAAATGTGGGAGCGTTTTTCCTATTATGGAATGCGTGCCATTTTGGTACTTTACTTAGTGGCAGAAGCAACTAGTGGTAACCCAGGTTTAGGTTGGACCAATGGTGATGCACTTTCACTTTATGGAACATATACCATGTTGGTTTATGTAGCTTCCATTCCCGGAGGCTGGATTGCTGATAAATTCTTAGGACAGAAACAGTCTGTACTCGTTGGTGGAATTCTGCTTGTTATGGGTCACGGAATTCTTTCAGTGGAGCAAATGTGGGCATTTTACACAGGTCTTGGGCTCATTATAGCTGGAGTTGGAATGCTAAAGCCCAATATTTCTACAATGGTTGGAGGTCTATACAAGCCAGGTGATATCAGAAGAGATAAGGGGTTTACCATTTTTTATATTGGTATAAATGTAGGTGCTTTCCTTTCAAGTTTAATTGTTGGTTATGTGGGAGAAGTTTATGGATGGCATTATGGTTTTGGACTTGCAGCAGTAGGTATGCTTCTGGGCCTAATCCAATATGTTGCCGGTCAAAAACATTTGAAATATGTAGGGAACAACACAAACAAATCGATTGATCCGGAAGAAAAGGCAGCAATGCAAAGACCACTTTCAAAAATTGAAAAGGATAGAATGATTGTATTGTTCATTTCCTTTATTTTGGTAATTGTATTCTGGGGAGCTTTTGAACAAGCAGGAGGTTTAATGAATATTTATGCTTCCGAAAAAACAAATAGAATGCTTATGGGTTGGGAAGTGCCTGCTTCATGGTTCCAATCATTAAATGCACTTTTCATAATTATTTTAGGTACGACAGTAGCTGGATATTGGGCACATAGAAAGTTGAAGGGCAAAATTTCAACTTCACTTTTTAAAATGTGTGTTGGTTTGATAATAATGGGTACCGGTTTCTTTTTTATGACAGGAGCTGCAGCGCAATATAATGCTGATGGCTCATCAGCTATGTATTGGTTGGTAGCTGCTTATTTATTCCATACCGTAGGTGAATTATGTTTATCACCAGTAGCACTTTCTTATATAACTAAATTGGCTCCTCTAAAATATGCTTCCTTAATGATGGGAGTTTATTTTGCAATGACAGGATTTGGCAATAAAGTGGCGGGGCTTTTAGGAGAATCTGCTTCAGACTTAGGGGAATATACCGTATTTACAGGAATTGCAGTTTTCTGTGTTGTTTTTGGTTTATTAGTATTATTGGTAAGAAAGAAATTAGAAAAACTTACGCACGGAGCAGAAGATAACGAACGCAAATTGGCCGAGTAAAACCGTAGCTATTATATAAAAAACACAATTAGTAATCATCAATTTTTAAGCACTAATTATGAACACCGATATAGAAAACCTGTTTAAAGACAAAGTTTTAGGCCATCCTGCGGGATTGTTTATACTCTTTTTTACCGAAATGTGGGAGCGTTTTTCCTTTTACGGAATGCGTATTCTTTTAGTATTATTTCTTACCGCACCAATTTTAAGCGATAACCCGGGCTGGGAATGGCCGCGAGAGCATGCGCTTTCACTGATAGGTACCTATGCATCACTTTTATATCTAACACCTATTATTGGTGGCTGGATCGCGGATAAAATCACGGGTTATCGTATGGCAGTGGTTTTGGGCTGTGTTATTATGACATTGGGCCATGCATCTATGGCACTGGAAACTACAGCTTCCTTTTACTTAGGTCTTGCACTTTTAGTTATCGGTACAGGTTTTTTTAAGCCGAATATTACTTCCATAATTTCTGAAATGTACAAAGGCAAGGAGTCTAAAAAAGACGGTGCTTATACAATCTTCTATATGGGTGTAAATGCCGGAGCTTTCTTCGGAATGATGCTATGCGGTTATTTAGCGGAAAATTATGGCTGGTCTTGGGGCTTTGGGCTTGCGGGTATTTTTATGTTCTTGGGAATGCTTCAGTTCCTTTTGGCGAAAAATCTATTCGGTAGTGTAGGCGCTAAACCAACCAGAATTCACGAAGTTGAAATTCCTCAGAATATAAACGAAGATAGACCTGGATTGCGAAATGACGAAGCGGAAGAAGCGCCTATCAAGTTAAACCCATTCACGATGTTTGACAAAATTTTGGTAGTTCTTTCATCTGTGGGTGGTTTGCTCTATCTTTTTAACGACCCTTTGGAGAAAATTGGAGGTACATCCTTAGTTCCTTTTGAAGTTGGAGGGTTGAGCGGGACCAATTTTGTGGTTTTAACGGCATTGTTCTTATTTTTAATATTGTTGATTACCCGTATCGTAAGATACTTGCCTGTAGTTCGCGATAGAATTATCGCGGTTTCCATATTTGGTCTTTTCACCGTTTTCTTCTTTTCTTTCTTCGAGCAATCGTTAGGGTCAATGACACTTTTTGCAAGAGATTATACAGACAGGACTTTGGTAGGAAATTCTGCAATGATTTTTAAAATTGTGGATGCACTTTTAACTACCGTTCCTTTAATAATAATTACTTGGGTAATCTATCTGCTGTTTAAGAAAACATTCACCAGAATCGGCGCTTCAAACATAGTACTGGCAATTGCTTTTATCGGGGTTTGGGGATTAGTCCTTTACCGTTTATTCGATAAGTTTTCACAGGAGGGCAACGAAGTGGATGCCACGTGGTTTGGTATTTTAAATTCCTTTTTCATTATTACTCTCGCACCACTTTTTTCCAGATGGTGGGAGAGCAAATACAATCCAAGTGCTGGTATGAAATACGGTATTGGCTTGATATTGCTGGGCCTAGGTTTTGCGGTACTTTCTTACGGCGCGTCCGATATTCCTTCAGGGGCAATGACAGCTTCCGTGAGTATGATATTTCTGATTTTGGCTTATTTGCTGCACACTATGGGGGAACTATGTATTTCACCAGTGGGACTTTCGTATTTAAGTAAACTTGTTCCGGCAAGAATGATTGGGTTTATGTTCGGGGTGTGGTACCTTGCCATTGCTGTGGGCCAAAAAGCCGCAAATACCATGGGCGGGATGATTGATAAGATTTCTGCGGAATACTCTTTGGGAACCTTCTTTTTAATTTTCACATTAATACCTATTGCTGTGGGGGTAATTGCAATGGTGTTAAATCCTGTTCTAAAAAAATTAATGCACGGCATTCGTTAATACGCAATACTTTATACTACAAAAGCGTTCCTTTTTTATGGAACGCTTTTTGTTTCGAATATTTAAAATCACTAAAGCATTTATAATGAAATATTTATTACTCTTTTTTCTTATTGTTTCCGCAGGTACGGTCCATTCACAGGATAAAATCAATTGGATGACGATGAACGAAGCCATTGCGGCGCAAAAAAAGAAACCCAAAAAGATTTTTATGGATGTTTACACCACTTGGTGCGGCCCCTGTAAAATGCTAGATAAAAACACATTTAGCGATAAAGAGGTCATTGAATATGTAAATGAAAACTATTATGCAGTTAAGTTCAATGCAGAAGGGACTGAGGAGGTAAACTATCAGGATTTTGTTTATACCAACCCCAATTACGACCCAGCAAGAAAAGGAAGAAATTCGCAACATTTGTTTGCCCACGCATTAAAGGTAAATGCATATCCAACTGTTGTTTTTTTTGAGGAAAACGGAGACCTTATCCAGGCTGTGCCCGGTTACAGAACTCCACAACAACTTGAAATATTTCTAAAAATGATTCATAGCGATGATTACCTGAAAATTACCACAACAGAAGCTTGGGAGAATTATCAAAAAAACTTTAAATACACATTTTAAGATAGCATTTTCGGTTTCAAATTCTGGCTATTCTATTGGGAAAGCTCCTTGTTTTGCAGTATGGTGGAAGGGGAGCTTTTTTAATTGGCAGGTTTTCTCCCAGCTTTTTACATACGTAAAATAATTGCTCCCATCTGCAACTATCCGTTTTGGGTTTAAGCTATCGATGAGTCGGTTGAGGTTCACTTTTGGGCTATTCGTTAATAAAAGTGTATGTATTTTTTTACGTTTCGGATAGCTTGCCAAACTATCCAAGATCAATATTTTGGTATTTTCATATTGAAATATCGAGGGAAGTTTTTCTTGTGAATAGGAGTCAATATTAATAGCGGTTCTGAAGGATTTTATAGGATATTCGTCTGAAATGTTTTTTGTAGAATCACTACTGAAGACAATAAAATTCTTTCCATTTTTATAGCCTAGAATCGTTTGTCTGCTTTTCTGAAAAATGATGAATTGGTTTGCTGAAGTGCTGAATTCATCATAAATAAAAATTGTTGTAAATATTGAAAGGGCACAAAGGGAAATAACAAGTCTATTGTATTTTATTTTCTTTAGAAAAAGCATAAACGCAACAATCAATAAATAAGCTCCTAAAACCTTCAAAGTTGAAAAATGGATATTTTTAAAAAGAAATTCATCTTGTACGGCAACCCAATGGATAAAATTGTTGAGTCCTTCAATTAGAAAATTATAGCTTGAAGCGAGCCAGTCTGGCAAACTATTGAAGGTAGCTAAAACTACAATCAATATCCCGCCGCACATCAAAATGGTTAAGAATGGAAGCACTGCGATATTAGTGAGCAAAAACAAACCCGGAAATTGGTGGAAGTAGTATAAACTTAAGGGCAGAACCCCAATTTGTGCACAAATAGTAACGGAAATGATACCCCAAATTTTCCGGACAATCCAATATTTTGAATAGCCTATTTTATAAAAATGCGGTTGTAGCCAAACGATGAAGAACACCGCCAAATAGCTTAGCTGAAAACCAACCTGAAACAACCAAAGTGGATTGATTATCAAAAGCGTGAAAAACGAAAGAAATAATGTGTTAATGGAATTTGTTTCTCGGTCAAAAAGCTTGGCCGTTGCAAAGAAGCTGAACATTGTTACCGCCCGCGTAACCGAAGGCGATAATCCTGATAGCAATGCAAAACCCCATAAGAGAATAACAAGTAACATAGCTTGAAAGAATACACCGTATCTCCATCTTAAAAAGGGTTTAAAAAGAAATGCGAGAATAATAAATAAAATCCCTACGTGGAGACCCGAAACGGCCAGAATATGTATGGCTCCGGCAGCGGCGTATTCATTGTACAGATTTTTGTCAATGTCTTTCTTTTCACCCAAAATAAGCGCCTGTATAATAGCGCGTTCGTCAGTTTTCAGTGTTGTATTTTGAAGTTTGGCAACTATATGTGCGCGTAGATTTTGCGCCATTCCCATGAAGGTTTTGGAACCTGATTGTGTTTTTAGAATAGCTGACGATGAAAGACGTAGCTGTCCGTAAACCCCCAATGATTTCATATATTTTGAATAATCAAATTGGTGAGGATTTAATGGTTTTGGAATTTCAGAAATAGGTGCATAGACCAATACTATTTCATCTGGTGAAAATGTTTTCGATAAAGAATCTTTGGAAACATTTAGCAATATTTTTCCTTTTGAGGGAGCGCCATTTATAGCGTTTACTATGGCAAAATATTTTAAATTGAATTTATCTGGTTTTAATATTTGCGTGATTTTCAGTTGAAATATTTCAGCAGTATCATCAGTAACAAGATGCAAATAATGTTTCGATTGAAACTCTGGCATTCTTAGCTGATAACTGAAATAACCAATTGCAAAAAAACAGAGATACGTGGCAATGCCGAAGTAAACATGCTGGACCAATTGCTTTTGGGCCCAAAACCAAAGCAAGGCAACTATCGTTAGGGTTATTAAAAGATAATGAAGTAAAAAAGTATTGAAAGGAAAGTAATGTGCTGCGAGAATCCCCAGTACAAGAAAAGCCGAAAACTTTACTATTGCAAAGTTGATGAATTTCATTACCCAAACTTTTAAGTGTTTTACTTAAAATTTATTGGGGAGAATGAAATTAAAATTAAAAAATAAATTTTGGAAAACCAAAGCTGCAGAAAACGAGAATTAAATAACCCGTCGTACTTCCACAAAAGCCTTTTTCCAGTAATCCTCATCAAGCGATGAAATTATAACCCCGGCGCGGGTGGTGGAGTGAATAAATTTTATTTCGCCGCGTTTCGCCTCAACTACTAAACCTACGTGGTTTATGGTGTTTCTGCTGCTGGTCTTAAAGAAAACGAGATCGCCTTCCTCAATATCCTTAAAGGAAATAAGTATTCCCTTTTTAGCCATATCTCTCGAAATACGTGGCAGGCTAATGTTTTCCTTTTGGAAAGCGGTATATACCAAGCCCGAACAGTCCATCCCGGCATCTGTAGTGCCACCAAATTTATAACGGGTACCCTGAAAGGTTTTGGCGTAGTTTATAATTCCCTTCTTAATTTCTTTTGGAGATTCTTCAGAGGTTTCCGAAGTGTTTTCATCATCTCTTTTTGCAACAATTTTGTTGTTTTTATGCGAACTTACCTTTCGGGTAGTTTTCGTTCTTGTTTCGTTTTTTCCTATAATAGCCTCGGGAATCTTGCCAGTGTTTTTGGTGCTGCCACAGGAAAAAAGAAATAAAGCGAAAAAAGAAAGAAAAAGTAGTTTGCGCATCGATAGGGAATAGGAATGAATGCTTAAAAATATAAAAAATAATTCAACTTCCTTTTACGGCGGAATAAATTAGTTTGGCCGTGTTTTCACTTGCACCCCTTCCGCCGAGGGCTTTTTCAAGATCGTAATAATCCAAAAACATAGTGGCCCGTTTGTAAGGGTCCAAAATATTTGTGAGTTCTTCCTTAAGTCTTTTGGTGTTAAATTGAGTTTGGATAAGTTCCGTTACAACCGTTTTATTGAGAATTAAATTGACTAGGGAAATATAATCCAACTTAATGACGCGTTTTGCAATTTCATAGCTAATCCTGCTGCCTTTATAGCAAACCACTTGCGGCACTTTGAAAAGAGCTGTTTCGAGTGTGGCCGTGCCAGAAGTAACCATGGCGGCTTCCGAAATACTTAAAAGATCATAGGTTTTATTTGCTACGAAATGCACATTTTTAGCGCTGAGAAAACTTTCGTAAAATGATTTTTCCTGACTCGGTGCGCCGGCAATTACAAATTGATATTCTTTAAAATCCTTCGCCACCGAAATCATTATTTCCAACATCTTTTTTATTTCCTGTTTTCGGCTGCCAGGAAGTAGTGCAACTATTGGCCGCTCGTCCAGACCATTCTCTTTTTTGAAGGTCTTCGGGTCAACTTGCGTTCTGTTATAAATGGCGTCAATCAGCGGATGGCCTACAAAATGTACGGGAAAGCTGTGCTTCTTTTCGTAAAAATCTTTTTCAAAAGGAAGTATGACATACATCTCATCTACATCACGTTTTATTTCTTTGATGCGACCTTCTTTCCAAGCCCAGATTTGAGGTGAAATATAGTAATGTGTTCTAAATTTTTTTTGCCGCGCCCATTTAGCGATGCGAAGGTTAAAGCCTGGATAGTCTATAAAAATGATGACATCTGGGTTAAAGGTTTCAATGTCTTTCTTGCAGAATTTAATGTTCTTTAAAATGGTTCCAAGGTTCATAACCACTTCTGCAAAACCCATAAACGCTAAGTCTCGATAATGCTTTACCTCAGTTCCGCCAACTGCCTTCATCAAATCGCCGCCCCAAAAACGGAAATCCGCTTCGGCGTCTTCTTTTTTTAGGGCTTTCATTAAATTGGCTCCATGCAAATCACCGGATGCTTCGCCAGCTATGAGGTAATATTTCATTTTAGAAGTTATGAGTTATGAGTTATGGGTTTTCAACTTTTTAAACCTGATGCTAAAAATCGTCACCCTGAGCTTGTCGAAGGGCTGAAACTTGCAACTACTTTAGTACATTCTGTATCAATAGATCAAAAAATTCCGTGAGTGTCATTCCTGCTTCTCTGGCTTGTTTGGGTATTATGCTTTCCGTGGAAAGACCTGGATTGGTATTTATTTCTAAAAAATAAGGCTTGCCATCTTGAATTATGAATTCACTTCGGGTGATGCCTTTCATATTTAATAGCCGATAGATAGAAATAGCTTCTTTTTGGACCATTTTGGTTTCTTCTTCTGAAATTCTTGCAGGGGTTATTTCCTGTGATTTCCCTAAATATTTTGCTTCGTAATCAAAGAATTCATTTTCAGAAACAATTTCGGTTACCGGGAGTGCGATTATTTCTTCGCCATTGTTATAAACCCCAACAGAAACTTCGGTGCCCACCAGTGCTGTTTCAATAATTATTTCGGTATCTTCGGTAAAAGCCTTTTCAATAGCCGGCATCATATCGTCCATTTCGTTCACTTTGCTAATTCCGAAACTGGAACCGGAACGATTGGGTTTTACAAAGCACGGTAGACCGGTTTTCTTTACTATTTCTTCAATGTTAATTTCACCGCCTTCGTTTATGTAATAGGAATTTGCTGTACTGATGCCAAAATTCTTCAAAACCGAAAGGCAATCCCGTTTGTTAAAGCTCAGTGCGGCTTGGTAATAATCCGTACTTGTGTGTGGTATGCCAAGCAATTTCCAATAGGCTTGAAGATAGCCGTCTTCGCCCGGCGTACCGTGAATGGTATTGAAAATAGCATCGGGGAAAATGGTTTCAATGCCGTTGTCAAAACTGAAATCGGCCTTGTTTATTGGATGTTTCCTGCCGTCTTTGGCTACAAAATGCCAACCTTCCTCCAAAATATGGACGGGATACACTTCATATTTGTTTTTATCGAGGGCGTTGCAAACCACGCCACCACTGTTTATAGAAATCTCGAACTCGCTGGAATAGCCGCCCATTGCAACGGCAATATGTTTTTTTTCCATAACAATTGATTAAAACCAGCGTTAAATATCTGGTAAAACAAAAATATCACTTATCCATAGAAAGATACTAACTTTGGGTTTTATATTTTTGTGCATTAACAAACAAACGTATGACTTTTTTGCAGTTCGTATTTTCCAAGGCATTTTTAAAGCAATTGTTGTTGGCTATTGTAGCCTTGCTCGTTTTAGCATTTTTGATATTATGGTGGTTGCGGATCAGTACCAACCATAACGAAAAGATAGAAGTACCCAACTTAGCCAAGATGTCTTTGGACAAAGTAGAGGAGAAGTTGGATGAGATGGACCTGCGGTATGAAATTCTGGATTCGGCAAACTACAATCCCGATTACCCTAAATATTCCGTGATAGAGCAGATTCCAAAACCCGGTAAATTTGTAAAAGAAAACAGAAAACTCTATTTAACATTGAACCCTTCTGGTTATAGAAAAGTTGAAGTGCCAGACATATTGGGCCGCACACGCCGCCAAGCCGAGCCAACACTTTTGGCAATGGGTTTTGAAATAGGAAAAATAAGTTATCGTCCGCACATTAGTGACAACGTTTTGGAAATGCGCTACAAAGGTGAAAAACTAGACCCAGGAACACCGCTTCAGAAAACTTCGGTGATTGATTTAATAGTCGGCGATGAATCGCTAAATAGAATTCAATCTGATGAAGAACCAAAGAGTGGAGATGAAGAGGCTCCGGTGCAAAATGAAGAAGATAACAATGGCGAATTTTAACGAAGAAGAAATTGATGAAACTGACGGTAGCGATGATCTTTATGAACATTATCGTTTTAAAGCAGACAAAGGGCAAAATGCACTCAGGGTAGATAAATACCTGATGAATCTAATTGAAAAAGCTACGCGCAACAAAATTCAAAAAGCCGCTACTGCTGGAAATATTTTCGTTAACGGGGTTCCCGTAAAAAGCAACTACAAAGTAAAGGGCAATGATGTAGTGACGGTACTTTTTGAGCATCCGCCCTACGAGTTTCTGCTTGTTCCCGAAAATATCCCTTTAGATATTGTTTATGAAGACGATGCCGTTTTAGTAGTAAACAAGCCAGCAGGAATGGTCGTGCATCCAGGCCATGGCAATTACAGCGGTACACTGATAAATGCATTGACCTATCATTTTGAAAACCTTCCGAATAACCCCTCGACTCCGCTCGGGGCAGGTCCCAGCAATCGCCCTGGATTAGTCCATAGAATTGACAAGGATACCAGCGGACTTTTGGTAATTGCCAAGACCGAGGAAGCGATGACACATCTTGCCAAACAGTTTTTTGACAAAAGCACCGAGCGCGAATATGTAGCCTTGGTCTGGGGGAATGTGGAAGAAGAGGAAGGTACCATTGAAGGAAATATTGGCCGCCATCCCAAAAACCGCTTACAAAACACCGTTTACGAAAACGATGAAGAGGAAAAGGGCAAACCCGCAGTTACCCATTATAAAGTTTTGGAGCGTTTGGGTTATGTGACCCTTGTTTCGTGTAAGTTAGAAACAGGACGTACGCACCAAATTAGGGTGCATATGAAATATATAGGCCACACATTATTTAACGATGAGCGTTACGGTGGAGAAAAAATATTGAAAGGAACCACTTATAGCAAATACAAGCAGTTTGTGGAAAATTGTTTCAAAGTTTTGCCCCGTCAAGCGTTGCACGCCCGCACCTTGGGGTTTGTGCATCCTACTTCTGGCGAATTTATGCGCTTTGAATGCCCCATTCCAGAGGATATGGAAGCGTGTTTGGAGAAGTGGCGAAATTATTCGCAACATGTAATTGAATAAATAGATTGTCTGGTAGAACACAGCCCTTGACTGCGTTCTGCCAGATAATCGAGTTTTTACTTCTTCACCCACTTGGCGGTATAGGTTTTCTTACCGTCGGCGATGGAAACAAAATACAATCCATTATTTAAGTGCTTTAAATTGTAACTGTTTGTAGTTTGCAGATTGCCTTCTTCAGAAAAAACCACTTTTCCATCTACACTATATACTTTTAAATTGGCATTTAAAATTGTTTCTGGAAGCTTAAAAACTAACATGCCTTCCGAAGGATTTGGAAAAATTTGTATTGCGGGAGCAGTATTAAATTCTGAAACCCCGGTGACAACTTCTGGTTCAATATACCCATCGCGGGTATTTTCGCCTTTATAGCCATTTCGCTTTATGGATGCCGGATCATACGGTACATTAAGATTATACACACTTACAAAAGTTGAATCGACCCCTGATGCAGAAAACAGGGTATAGCTGTTTGCGGTAAGGTCCAATAAGCCATCATCATCTACATCGCCCAAAACGGCACCGTTCATAAAGGTATATCCACGTGGGCGAAGCGGAAAGCCATCTACCTCACCGCTGCCATCTACCGAATAGGCATGGATATATCCAAATTCATTCGTGTCGATAATATTGGTTGAAAAAATAATTTCCAACACGCCATCATTGTTAACATCGGCTACGGAAAGGACGCCCTCACAGCCCCCAAAATTATCGATAGGGAAATTTGGCAGATTGTTGCCGTCGGGGTCAAAACCATAAATTGTGGGTAGGGGAGTTCCGTTAGTGCTTACATTTCTGTCCGACATAAATATTTCATTAACCCCATCGCCATCCACATCTACTACAGTTGGTGGCGAATATGTCCATGAACTTGGGAATCTGGGCCAACCGCTTCGGTAATCGCCTTCGTGCTCCATGACGAAAAAGCGGGGAGAGTCGCCATGGTTGCTTCCTATTATTTCCAGATCTTCATCTCCGTCAAGGTCTGCCAAGATAGGCGATTGGTACGAGTACACAACATTTGGTGGATCAAAAGGAAGGTTTGGGAACAGCTGCCCTTGGTTGTTAAAGATGAACATGCCAGTATCGTAACCAGCTGCGACCACATCGGTACTGCCATCGTGATCTACATCGGCAATGGAAGGTGTTAGCGATGGAATATGGCCCAAATCTACCGGCCAGTTGCTGTTTATGGTCGTTCCATCTATTTTAAGGGCATGCACATATCCGGTTCCGCTTACGGATTGCTCGCCCGTAACAATATCCATGATGCCATCATCGTCAACATCGCCAATTGCCGGCGAGCAAAACATGGAATGGTCGTTAAAGTTCAGCGGCCAGCCGGGAAGATCATTTCCGTTGGCATCCATAAGGTACACACGGCCAACAGAAGGTGTGCCTCTGGTATTTAGGGCAATTTCCAGATTGCCGTCACCATCCATATCGGCCACGGAAGCGGGATATGTTATAATGCCTGTTACATTTTTTTGCCATAGGATAGAGCCGTCGCCTTCTAGTGCATACAGTGTATTTACAATACCGTAGAGAATTTCATCTACCCCATCGTTGTCCAAATCGGCTAGGGTAACGCCGCGGTTGTTCTTAAAGTTGGGGTGGGCAGGCCGTCCAAAACGCCATATTCTATCGAACACTTGCGTGCCTTTAGTGCTGCTTTCGTTTTTGGGCATTATAACGGTTTCTATGGTTATCGTGCCATCGTCGTTCAAAATTGCTTTTTTGCCTTGCTCTTGGGCGGCAACAATTAAGGTTGTTCCGAGGAAAAATAATGATAGAAGGATAGTTGTTTTTTTCATGGGATTGGTTTTTAAAGTTCTTTTCTATAAAGTTATAGATAAATATTGGGTTTTCAAGCGTGTGACCTTTATTGTCTGTGTGTTTTGTTCGGAAAACGAAACCTTTTGTCAAGAATATTAGGGGCTGTGGGGATTAGGGTTGTTTAGTTTTTGGTTTTATTTACCCACCCCGCCCTACGGGCACCCCTCCCTTTCAGGGCGGGGAACATTTACTCATTTCTAATTATTAATAATAGTGCGTGTTCCTTCCCCTTCTAATAATTTTCAATTAAAAGTTTGTTGTTTGTTTAAGGGGAAGGTGGCCCCGACTTTTCCTGTCGGGGACGGAAGGGGTTTTGTCTTTTAGTTTTATAACAAGTACCCACCCCGTCTGCTTTGCAGCCACCCCGCCCTGCTAGGGCAGGGAGCACACACGTTTTTTAAAAGATTTTTGAAGTTATTTTATTATTTTTAAGATATAAATGTTGTGTCATGAGAAAAAGGAAAATTCATGATAAACCTGAGTTGCGAGCTTTTAGGCGGGAGTTGCGGAATAATGCTACTCCGGCGGAAGCTTTTTTGTGGAAGTATTTGCAACGAAGCCAACTGGAAGGAAGAAAGTTTAGGAGACAGCACAGTATCCATAATTATATTGTTGATTTTTATTGTGCTTCGGAAGGGTTGATTGTGGAATTGGATGGGCAGGTGCATATGGATGCTGCAGCTGAGGAATATGATAGAAAACGGGAAGCGGTTTTGGAAGAGATGGGGTTTGTTATTGTACGCTTTGAGAATAAAATGGTTTTTGATTTTTTGCCTTCGGTTTTGAAGGATATTCGGGATCATTTTAAGGAGAATAGAGAGTAAACCCACACCGTCCGCTAAAGCGGCCACCCCTCCCTTTCAGGGCGGGGAGTACTATTCAACCTTAACAAAAAGTTAAAGTTCAGCTTTTTCAGTAACGATCGGGTGGTATAAAAGACCAATCATTCTATATTTACCAGCCGATAATTTGAGCACACACTTCTTTTTTATCGAGTTATTACTAATAAAAATTCCCTTTACTAATGAAAAAAGTTATTCTTTGTTTTTTACTTGCTGCCTTTATATTGCCCGTCCAGGCCAACGAGGGCATGTGGTTTTTAATGCATATTGAACGGTTGAACTACCGCGATATGCAAAAAATGGGGCTTCAGCTTACGCCCGAAGAAATTTACAGTGTTAACCATTCCAGCCTAAAGGATGCCATCGTGCAGTTTAACCGTGGCTGTACTGCCGAAATTATATCAGATAGTGGTTTGGTGCTTACCAACCATCACTGTGGATACAGTTCAATAGCTGAGCTATCCACGGCCGAAAATGATTACCTGACCAACGGATTTTGGGCAGGGAATAAAGCTGGGGAATTAAAGCCGAAAAAACTTTCCGTTCGCTTTTTTGTGCGTATGGATGATGTTTCAAAGCGAATCTTGAGCTTGGTGAATGATTCTATGACCGAGGCAGAGCGTGAGGCAACCATAAATCGTGAGATTGCCAAGATTGAGCAAGAAAACAACGAAGGCGGAAAATATACCGTTTCAGTAAAATCATTTTATCAGGGGAATGAGTTCTACTATTTCGTCTATCAGGATTATAACGATGTTCGCTTGGTAGGAACACCACCGGCGAGCGTTGGAAAATTTGGTGGCGATACTGACAACTGGGAATGGCCAAGACATACTGGCGATTTTTCACTTTTTAGGGTTTATGCAGATAAGGATGGAAACCCTGCGGAATACTCAAAAGACAATGTGCCTTTGAAACCGAAGTATCACTTAACTACTAACATCAAAGGTTTTGAGGAAAATGATTTCGCCATGATTATGGGTTATCCAGGAAGAACGAACCGCTGGATGCCTGCAGGTGGAATTGAACAAAACGTGGAATATGCATATCCTGCCTGGGTAGAAGCTTCAAAAACATCTATGGATGTGATGAAGAAATATATGGACAAGGACCAACAAGTAAAATTAGACTATGCTTCCCGTTATGCTTCTATTGCCAATTATTGGAAAAACCGTCAAGGGATGATCGATGCGCTAACGCAACATAAAACCGCAGAAAGCAAACGCATTGACGAGAAAGCTTTTCAGAAATGGGCTACCAAAAAGGGCAATGAAAAGTATGCGAACGTAATTTCGGTAATCAATAAATACTACAAAGAGACCAATGATATAAGTGCACATAACAATTACCTTGGTTTGTTGATGCGCACTCGCATGGCGTCCATTCCATATAGGTTGGGTAATGCAATTGATTATTATTTGCAGCAAAACAAAGACAAACAAGCAGAGGTGAGGCCACAATTGGATGCTGAAATAAATGATCTGTATGAGGGGCTATACTTGCCTTTGGAAAAAAATGTATTAGCAGCACAGCTTAGCTTATATTCCACAAAAGCCAAAAATGTAGCACCAATGGTTGCTGAAGTTGCCGAGGCTAATAACAAGAATGATGGAGGCTGGAATAGCTATATAAATACTGCTTTTGAAAATAGCATCTTTGAGAGCAAAGAAAAGTTGGAAGCCTTTATGGAAAACCCGAATGCTGACATTTTAAAGAATGATCCGTTGTTTCAGCTTTCTACAGATTTGATGACCCGTTTGCGGTATAAAACCGAAGAAGAGAAACAATTGAACAATGACTTTGAGCGTTCATACCGCTTGATGGTGCAGGGAATGCGCGAGATGAATCCAGACGCCAAGTACTATCCAGATGCAAACAGCACCCTGCGCTTAACTTACGGGAAAGTGATTGCTTTACCAGCAGACAAGCGTAACGATGCCAATAAAAATTATTATACTACTTTAAAAGGAACTGTAGCAAAGTACCAGCCAGGCGATGACGAGTTTGATATGCCAAAAAAATTGATTGACCTTTATGAGAAAAAGGATTTTGGACAGTATGCGGATAAAGACGGTTATTTGCCAGTAAATTTTTTAACCGATAACGATATTACAGGAGGAAACTCTGGTTCTCCCGTATTGAACGGAAAAGGGGAATTGATCGGTTTGGCCTTTGACGGTAATATTGAAGCTATGGCCGGTGATGTTATTTTTGATGACCAACTGCAACGTACCATCAATGTGGATATTCGTTATGTGCTATTTTTGATAGACAAATTCGCAGGGGCAAGCCATATTATTGATGAGTTGACGATAGTAAAATAAGCTCTTATTCTTCCAATACTTTTTTTAAACCCTGTATATTTATATAAGTTTACAGGGTTTAGATTTTTTTATATAATTATTGATATATATGGCATCAGGGATTTTTGCAATTTTAGACGATATAGCTGCATTGTTGGACGATGTGGCAATGATGAGCAAGGTTGCCGCAAAAAAGACGGCGGGTATCTTGGGGGATGACCTGGCTGTAAATGCAGAAAAGGCTTCAGGGTTTGCTTCTTCCCGTGAAATTCCTGTGTTGTGGGCCATTACAAAAGGCTCGCTTTTAAATAAGTTGATAATACTGCCAATTGCATTTTTGCTGAGCGCTTTTTTGCCGTGGGCAGTTACTCTTATTTTAGTTCTCGGGGGCCTGTATTTGGCCTATGAAGGTGCCGAAAAAATTTATGAGTTTTTCTTCCCGCACGCACATGCTTCGGAATCATTTGTAGCGGAGGGATTGACCGAAAGTGAAATACTCGCCATTGAAAAGGAACGGGTAAAGTCTGCTATAGTAACCGATTTTATTCTTTCGCTGGAAATTGTGATCATCGCTTTGGGGACCGTTTTGGGAGAGCCAATCGGCACCCAGATCATCGTGGTTAGTATTATTGCTCTTATGGCAACAGTGGGGGTTTACGGCATCGTGATGCTGATTGTGAGAATGGACGAAGCCGGTTATAAACTGATAAAAAAGAGCAAGAAAGAAAAAAGCTTTTTAAAATCTTTGGGAACATTATTGGTTCAAGCATTGCCAATAGTTATAAAGTCTTTAAGTGTAATCGGCACGATAGCCTTGCTTTTGGTTGCTGGCGGAATCTTTGTGCACAATGTTGATTTCTTTCATCATTTTTTGCCACAGTTGCCTTCTTTCATTTTGGAGTTTATTGTTGGGCTGTTGGTGGGTTTTGTTTGTTTAATTATTGTAATGTGGTTTAAGAAAATTTGGAGGGGAGCTAAAGGTGAAAAATAACTTTTTCATATAGACAAAGCTATTGGAAAGCTTAATTTTGAGATAGGTATTCCAAATGGTTGTGCTTTAAAGTTGTTTAGGCTTTACCGATACTATAAAAAGAACCATTCTGTAATACAGGATGGTTTTTTTATTAGAAGAATAAAAAAATTAAAATGGACACGCAAATACCTTCAATTTTACGACATTTGAAGCATAATTTATTTCCAGATTGAATCAAAAACTGATTGCCATATCACTGCTTTTTATATTGATTGCACCTATTGCAACAATCTATCTTTATATACAAATTGAAAAATCAGCAATCCGCCGTGAAGTAAAAGGGAAAATGATTGCCAGTATAGACGAGGAGGAATTGGTTCTATTGAAATTCACAAAAGAAGAAACCGAAATAAAACTCCGTTGGGAACATTCAAAGGAATTTGAATACAATGGGCAGATGTATGATATTGTTTCCTCAGAAACAAAAGGCGATTCAGTTTATTACCGTTGTTGGTGGGATTATGAAGAAACCGAGCTGAACAAAAAGCTAAAGAAAATGGTCGCGATTGCATTTAATCAAGATGATGAAAACCGTAAGACCCAAGAAATATTTTACAGTTATCTATTCTTATTTTTCTTTAATAATCCCTTTAATTGGCAAGCCACACCTTCACTAAACATAGAAGTTGTATATCAAGACACTTTGAATTTGGGTGTTTTTAATGCCCTATGCATAAGTCCCCCCACGCCTCCTCCCAAGATAAGTTAACACTCAAATAGATCAAAAGAAACCATAGTTGTCATAAAAAAATGACAGCTCGAACTATTGTGTTTTTTTAGCACATGTTAACTTAAAATAAATAATTAAATGAAAAAATTATTCATACTATGGATATTATTTGGCTTTGTAGGTGGTGCCTATAGTCAAAAAATAACTATAACAGAGCAGGATACCAACGAACCCATAGACTTGGTAACGCTCACTAATATAAAAACGAATCTTTATGCCACGACCAATTCTAGAGGACAGGCGGATATTTCGGCGTTTAAGGGTATAGAAAGGATTGAGATTCGGAGTTTGGGTTATAAAACGCTCATAAAAAGCTATGCGGAATTGGAATCTGAAGCTTTTAAAATTTCGCTTGAAACTTCAAATCTTAGCTTAGATGAAGTGGTTATTTCTGGCTCACGTTGGCGGCAGAGCAGTGATGAAGTACCTTCAAAAATTATTTCCATTTCTGCGAAAGAAGTAGCATTGCAAAACCCACAAACTGCGGCAGATCTTTTAAATGTTTCCGGGAAAGTATTTGTCCAGAAAAGCCAACAGGGTGGAGGTAGCCCAATGATTCGAGGTTTTGCAACAAGCCGCTTGTTGTATTCCGTGGACGGAGTGCGAATGAATACTGCCATTTTCCGTTCTGGAAACCTTCAGAATGTTATCAATCTGGATCCTTTCGCCATAGAAAATACAGAGGTGCTTTTTGGTCCAGGTTCCGTAATCTATGGAAGTGATGCCATTGGGGGCGTAATGAGTTTCCAAACCTTGACGCCACAACTATCGCTGACAGATAAAGCTTTTATTACAGGAAAAGCCAATGTACGCTATTCTTCCGCCAACAATGAGAAAACCGGTCATTTTGATGTGAATCTCGGTTTTAAAAAGTGGGCGTTTGTAACGAGTATCACTTCTTGGGATTATGACAATCTTCGTCAAGGAAGTCACGGGCCTGAGGATTATATTAAAGATTATTATGTGCAAAGACAGGACAGCACTGATGTTGTGATTACTCAGGAAGATAAACTCCTGCAGATTCCATCAGCATATTCGCAGATAAACATGATGCAGAAAATCCGTTTTCAGCCAAATGAAAAATGGGATTTTCAATACGGTTTCCATTTCTCAGAAACTTCGCCTTATGGCAGATATGACAGACACAATCGCGTTCGAAATGGAACTGCCCGTTATGCAGAATGGGATTATGGCCCACAGATTTGGATGATGAACAATCTTAATATGAGCTACAACGCAAACAATTCTGTTTTTGATGAAATGAGCCTTCGTCTTGCACACCAATGGTTTGAGGAAAGCAGAATTGACAGATCACTTAATAAGACTGAGCGTAACACCCAAGGTGAGGAAGTTTCGGCATATTCTGTAAACCTTGATTTTAAAAAAGCTACTGGTGAAAAAAATATTTTTTTCTATGGAATTGAATATGTGCTGGATGACGTAAATTCTGAAGGCGAATTGACAGATATTTCAACAGGTGTTTCTGAAGCTGGCCCCGCACGATATCCAAAATCCAAATGGCAATCATTGGCAGCTTATGTTACGGATGAGTTTAAGGTTTCAGACCAATTTACTTTGAGTGCAGGAGCGCGTTACAACCATATTTTGTTAGATGCTAAATTTGACACAACATTTTATCCATTTCCTTTTACCGAAGCAAATTTGAGCAATGGAGCACTAACGGGAAGTTTTGGTGGTGTTTATCGTCCAGATGATAGTTGGGTGATCAGTGCCAATTTGGGTACTGCGTTCCGCTCTCCAAATGTGGATGACCTTGGAAAAGTATTTGATTCTGAACCTGGAAGTGTGGTTGTTCCCAATCCAGATTTAAAACCAGAATATGCTTATAATGCAGATTTAGGGATTGCCAAAGTTTTTGGAGATATTGTAAAGATTGATATTACCGGATATTACACTCACTTAAAAAATGCACTTGTGCGTCGCGATTTTAAATTGAACGGCTTGGATAGCATTGAGTACCAAGGCGAGTTGAGTCAAGTACAGGCCATCCAAAATGCTGCCATTGCAAAAGTTTATGGAGTGCAGGCAGGTGTTGAGGTGAAATTGCCAAAAGGTTTTGGTTTTTCCACTGATGTAAACTTCCAAAAAGGCGAAGAGGAATTAGATAACGGCGAAATAAGTCCGTCGCGTCATTCGGCCCCCTTTTTCGGGGTCTCACGTTTAAATTATAAAGCAAATAAGCTAAGTATGGAACTCAACTTGAACTATCAAGGGAAACGTGATTTTGACGATCTTCCGGAAGAAGAAAAGGAAAAGACAGAATTTTATGCTTTGGATGAAAACGGCAATGCCTTCGCACCATCGTGGTACACGCTTAATTTTAAGGCATTGTACAAAATGACTGATACTTTTGATGTTAGCGGTGGGATTGAAAACTTGACAGACCAACGTTATCGCCCATACAGTTCTGGGATTTCAGGTGCCGGAAGAAATTTTATTCTTGCTTTGACGGCACATTTTTAGAGGTTAAATTATATAACCCACTATGTTTTGGAATAAGGAGGTTTTAATTTTCACTTTTTTATTATATTTGAGCTAAGCCACTGGCTTATTTCTCCCCACTTAATTTGATAAAACCCGTACTTTATTGGTACGGGTTTTTGATTTTTTTCAGAATGTTTTATTGCTTTAACTTAATTAGAAAAAGGGCCGATCAAAAAATTTGGCACCGACACCGCCTTCATCATCATCATCATCAAACCAGCTGTTCAAAAACAAAATCTATACGCGCGATTTGCGTTTTTTCATCTTTTTTTCTTCAAGTTTTTTCAATATTTTTTCCTGTTTCAATGCTTTTGCATCTTTTGAGGAGGTTTTAAGATTTCTTCCTTTTGCCATGATATAATTCTTTAAAATTTAGAAATTTAAAATCCCGGTTTCATTTTCAGAATATATTATAAAGCGAGTTGGAAACACCAATTTTTTGGTGTTTCAGATTGGATGTATGTTTAAAAAAAGGAAACCGTTAAGGCACACTCGCAGGTGCGCCTTAATTCGGGAAGATGATTTTCAGTTTAAAAAATGCAACCAAAGATTTCCGTAACTCGATTAGGTTACAATCGCTCTTACAAAATGAATAAAAACCAAGCATAGCGGAAGTTTTGATTGCTCGGTAAACATATCCAATTATTATATGAAAAGCAAGTTAAAAAGCATTAAAAGTTAGGGGTGTAAGCTTGCTGGAGTAGTTTATTCCTACAAAAGAAAAAACACGTTTCACAATTTCATTTTCCTTGCAGAAAAGGATAATTTGCTTGTTGTTTTCCCGTGCTTTTTCTGAAGCTATATAGAGCATATAAGCCCCAGCTTCATCAAGCTTTTCCAAAGGGTCTAGATCTACTACTAAAGTTTGGGTTTTATCTAGTGCGGCTTCTATTTTAAATTGAATTTCAGATAGATTTCCACTGTAAAGCCTTCCCTCTAAACGCAATAACCGATCGTTTAAAAAAAAGTATAACGGCATACTGTTGTGATTGAAAATTTTAGATCACATAGGTTTTGCGTAGGAATTTAAGGGCAAATTTAATTCAGGGAGTGTAACGAAGTGTAAATTTACTAAATATAAACAGAAAAATTGACGCTATTTCTGTGCGAAGATAGCTACTGAACACAGGAAAATTTTAAACTTTTTTCATTTAAAATAACTGAGAACAACTTCATTTTAAATTAATATCCAATCCACTTCTTTTTAATAGTTTTGCAGCCTTAAAAAACAGATATGATTTCAATAGACGGATTGGCGGTTGAGTTTAGCGGTGAAACTCTTTTTAGCGATGTTAATTTTGTGGTTAACGAAAACGACAAAATAGCCTTAATGGGGAAAAATGGTGCAGGAAAGAGTACGATGATGAAAATAATAGCCGGCGAACAGACTCCAACCCGTGGCAACGTGCGAGCGCCAAAAGATGCCGTGATTGCCTATCTGCCGCAGCATTTGCTCACTAACGATAATTGCACTGTCTTTGAGGAAGCATCAAAAGCTTTCAAACAGATTTTTGAAATGCGGGACGAAATGGAGCAACTAAATAAAGAGTTGGAAACCCGTACCGATTATGAAAGTGATGCCTATATGGATATCATCACGAAAGTGGCGGAACTTGGTGAAAAATATTATGCGCTCGAAGAAATAAATTACGAAGCCGAAGTAGAAAAAGCCTTGCGCGGACTTGGTTTTAAAAGAAGCGACCTGCACCGACAAACTTCAGAATTTAGTGGTGGATGGCGTATGCGGATTGAATTGGCAAAACTCCTGCTTCAAAAACCGGATTTGATTTTGCTGGATGAGCCAACGAATCACGTAGATATTGAATCTGTTATTTGGTTGGAAGATTTCCTGTTGAACAAAGCAAAAGCAGTAATCGTTATTTCACACGATAGAACCTTTATAGATAACATTACCAACCGCACCATTGAAGTTACAATGGGAAGGATTTACGATTACAAAGCCAACTACAGCCACTATTTGCAATTGCGCGCCGATAGAAGAGCGCATCAAATAAAAGCTTACGAGGAGCAACAAAAATTCATAGCGGAAACCCAACTATTTATTGAACGTTTCAAGGGCACATATTCCAAGACCAATCAAGTAAACTCTCGCGAGAAGATGCTTGAAAAGCTTCAGATTATTGAAATTGATGAAATAGACACTTCGGCTTTGGCACTTCGTTTTCCACCTGCACAACGCAGTGGTGATTATCCTGTGGTAGCCGAAGGGCTTACAAAAAAATATGGCGACCACGTAGTTTTTAAAGATGCCAATTTAAGTATTTCGCGAGGTGAAAAAGTAAGTTTTGTGGGAAGAAACGGCGAAGGAAAATCAACAATGATAAAAGCCATTATGGGTGAAATTGATTTTGAGGGAAAATGCACCTTGGGCCACAATGCCAAAGTGGGTTACTTTGCCCAAAACCAAGCCGCACTTTTAGATAAAGAGCTAACCGTCTTCCAGACTGTGGATGAGGTTGCAAAAGGCGATATCCGTACACAGATTAAAAATGTTTTGGGACGCTTTATGTTTAGTGGCGATGCTATTGATAAAAAAGTGGGGCTGCTTTCCGGAGGGGAAAGAACGCGTTTGGCAATGGTGAAATTATTGCTGGAGCCCGTAAACGTTTTGATTCTCGATGAGCCTACCAACCATTTGGATTTAAAATCGAAAGATGTGTTGAAAGAAGCGCTTCTTCAGTTTGACGGTACTTTAATTCTGGTTTCCCACGACCGTGATTTTCTACAGGGACTTTCCCAAAAAGTTTTCGAATTTAAGGACAAACGCGTAATTGAACATTTTGAAACCATAGACGATTTTCTTCAACGAAACAGAATTGAAAATTTGAAGGAGATTGATTTGAGGGTTTAGTTGATGTGTCGATGAGTATAGAAAGTTTAGTGTATCTTTATTTTTAACGGTTGTTTGTGAAGGATTCCGCCTTGTAAACGGTATTTTTAATATTCTTAAAATAAAAGCTAATTTGCATAAATAGTATGAAAAAACTAAGTCTTTCTTTTATCGTTCTGTCACTTATTCTTGTGGGTTGCATTTCAAACACCGATAAATCTACCGGTCCAGAACCCAGCCCAGCAGACCCTGAAGTTGTAGCCGAAATGGAACAACAATCGTTAAAAC
>JAGQYY010000013.1:0-14606 GCA_020435825.1 Aequorivita sp. | reverse complement strand
CAGCCTGCCAATTATTGGTTTGTTGATGTACAACGGCGTTTTGACCACTGAGGTTACTGCCACTGCAGATGTTTTTACAAAACCAACCCCAGACGGCAAAAAACTTTTCAATGTAATTACAATTGCTGAAACCACTGACCCGATTATCAGTGAGGAAGGGCTGAAAATTGTACCGGATTATACATTTGAAAATTGTCCAAAACTGGATGTGCTTTTTGTGCCGAGCGCTTATGATATGTACGCACAAGTACACAATCCAAAAATTGTAAACTTCATAAAAGAACAAAACAAAAACACAAAATACACCGTGAGCAACTGTGCGGGCGCCCATTTAATTGGTAAATCTGGAATAGCGGACGGTAAAAAAATAGTCACTTGGATTGGTGGAGGCGAGGAGCTTCAAAAGAATTATCCAAACCTAAAAGTTCAAAATGATAGCGTAGTTAGATATGTGGAAGATGGAAAGTTTTTATCTTCAAACGGAAATCTAATCAGTTATGTATCCGCATTGAATTTATTGAAAAAAATGATAGGGCAGGAGCAAGTTGATTTTGTGGAATCCTATATTTATCTAAAAGAACTTCAAAACTGGAAACAGTAAAACACTTATTGATTAGTATCAAGATTTTAAGTTCTTCAAAATCTTGATGGTTATAAAAAACAACTATTAGTTAGGTAAGATTTTTTTATTACCTTTACCGCATATCCCCCCATTCTAATTTTTTTTTTTATAACTTTTTTTTAAAAAAAAGTTAGAATGGGTTTTTTATTATTTTAAAAATTATCAAAACACACTAATTAAATATTTCTTTCATTTGACCATTTTGAAAGATTTTGATCTGGAAATTTAATTTATTGACCATGAAAACCAAAGACAAATTTGTATTTATAATTGGGCTGATTTTATTGTTCGGTTTCTCAAATGTAACAGCACAAACTACAAGTGTTTATGTAGTTCCCCATCCCGATGATTGGCAGCTTTTCATGAACCCGAATGCTTTCCACAGCATTAAAGGTGAAAACGAAAAAGTTATTTTTTTACATATTACAGCTGGAGATGGTGGTGGAAGCACAAGCAGTAATTATTATCTGGCAAGAGAAGAGGGAAGTTTAAGAGCCCTAAGGTTTATGTCCAATACTTTTACCAATGAAGGTGCTCTTGGCAGTAATATGAACAGAACAATGGTTACGGTAAATGGACATCAGGTTTTAAAATTTTCATACAGAAATGCTGTGGCCTATTTTTTAAGACTACCCGATGGAGATTATGGTGGAAACGGGTATCCTTTAAATAATAATGAAAGTCTGCAAAAGTTATATAATGGCACCATATCCACTATTTCAGCGATTGATGGAACTGCTTCATATAGTTCTTTAGTTGATTTGGAAGCAACCCTTCAAGCGATAGTTACCTCTGAAATGATTCCGTCTTCCAGTATTAACTTTAATGCTGCTGATGATGATTTGGGCATAAATCCGGATGATCATTCAGACCATATTTTTTCTTCACTTATTATGCAAGATGTTGCAAATAATATTGGAGGGGTTACCTTGAATTTATACACAGATTATTTCACAGATACCAAAGCACAAAATGTTTTTGGGGATGATTATTTAATAAGCGCAGGTACTTGGGCGGCAACAGCTTCTGGTCTTTCTGATAGCTCATATTTTAGTTCCTGGGACAATACCCACAATGCTTGGCTTGGGAAACAGTACTTCAGAACAGTTTCGCCAAACAACTATCCTGTGGTTACCGTGGCTGCAACTGATGCCATTGCAGCGGAGAATCCTTTGGATACGGGTACATTCACTGTAAGTTTAAATTCAGTAAATACTGGCAGCCCAGTTATAATAAATTATACAATGAGCGGTACTGCAACTTCAGGATCTGATTATAACGCACTTTCAGGAACGGTAACCATACCTAATGGACAACAGAGTGGAACTATCACTGTAACACCAATTGATGACATTGAGGCGGAGCCATCTGAAACGATTATCCTTACCTTATCTGAAGGCGCTGGTTACAATATAGGCACTCCCGCAACTGCAACGATAAATCTTACCAGCGAAGATATTGTTATTCCCGGAACAAACCTTGCACTTTTAAAACCTACTACAGTATCAAATGGAGCTTCTACAAAAGATAGGGCTGTAGATGGAATTTATAACAGAAACAATTATTGGCAAGGAATTCCATACCCACAATGGTGGCAAGTGGATCTTGGAAATATTTTTGATATTAGCAAAATAGTGTTAACTACTTATTATGGAAATAATCGCTATTATCAATATGACATACAAGCCTCTACTGATGGGGCCAATTGGACAACTGTAGTTGATTTTAATGCAAATACTACACCTGCCACAAGCCAAGGAAATACCTTCAATCTCAATAATCCGAAAGCTCGTTATTTAAGGGTTAATATGAATTACAATTCTGCTAATTATGGGGTGCATATCATGGAATTTGAGGCTTACGGAGATTTGCCCACTAATAACCCTCAAGTAACAGTAAATGCAACAGATGCTTCAGCTTCTGAAAATCCTTTGGATACTGGAACCTTTACAATAAATTTAGATGAAGTAAATAACGGAAGCCCACTTAACATTAATTATACAATTGGGGGTACAGCTTCTCCAGGTTCAGATTATAGCGCGCTTTCAGGAACTATAACCATCCCAACTGGACAGCAGACAGGTAGCCTGATAATAACTCCAATTGATGATACGGAAATAGAGCCTGAAGAAACGGTCGTTCTTACCTTATCCTCGGGTGCTGGTTATACCATAGGTGAGCCTTCCAGCGCTATTGTTAATATTATAAGTAATGATGTAGCTCCGCCTGTTGGAAATATTGCTTTGTACAAACAAACATCCTCCTCTAGTGGTACTGAAAGATCAGATGCTAATGCGGTTGATGGAATATATTCAATTGATAATTGGTGGGGAGCAAGTCCTTTTCCACAATGGTGGAGTGTAGATTTGGGTGCTGAATATGACCTTAGTAAATTAGTGGTTTTTAACTATTATGATGGTTTTAGATACTACCAATACGATATTGAAGGTTCGCTAGACGGGACGAATTGGACGACTTTGGTAGATTTCAATTCAAACACAACTCCAGCAAATAATCAAGGAAACACCTTTAACCTAAACAATCCTACAGCACGCTATATACGAGTAAATATGAATTATAATTCTATGAATTTAGGGGTGCATATAATTGAATTTGAAGCATACGGAGAGCTAAATCAAGGTTTCGGAAAAAAACCTTCACCTTCCAATCAAACAATTTTTTCAGAAAAAAAATTAAATGAAACATCTGAAAAATATTCTTTATCGGTTTATCCCAACCCAAGCAAGTATGGAAATCCTATAAAATTGGCTATTCAGCTACAAAAAAACGAAAGTGCGATAGTAGAAGTTTTTGATATTAATGGAAAAAGAGTTGCAAATAAGGAGTTTGATCTTAAAAAAGGGTTCAATGAAGTTGAAATGCCAACCAATTATTTTTCCGTTGGAATGCTCATTGTTAAGGTAGATATTCAAGGCGAGGTAATTTCTAAAAAGATTTTTCTTGAATAAATAGAATATAGAAGAACATCAGATTATTAATTGTCTGTTCAAGTTGAGCAGCTCTTATAATGAGAAATAATATTCGCTAGGTTATTTCCTATAAAGTGTAGGTGAATAATTCATCTTTAATTTTAACCCAATAAAAAAAGCAAAAAAATCATTTTAGCGTAATAGTGTAATTTAAATTTTCAGCACCTTAACTTTTTAAAGGACTAACTCTCCAAAAAGACGTTCCAAAGTAGCTTTCAAATCATTACTGAAGCCGTTGTGCGGCCGCGAAGTTTGTAATGAAGAACTGCGTTGGGCAGTAAGCCATCTAAATCTATCCGGAATATCCCATCGCGCTACTGGGCCACCGTCTTTGGAGCCAGAACATATTTTTTCAAAAGCCTTTAAATTGTTTTCAATCTCTTCAACTTCCAGTTCACAGGAAAAGAGTTTTAGTTTTTTGGTGTCAATTTGGTATTTGCAATTTAAATAGTTGGCTCCTTTGGAGAAAAGAATTATCCCGACATTCAGGAATTCCTCACGTTCCACGCGTGGCACCAAACGTATTATCGCATATTCATACAAGTGTTTCCCGGGCATCCTGAATCTGTTTTACAAAGTTGTTTGCATTGTTTCTTCTCATCACCAAAAACTGAAAATATACCTCCCTTATTTCTTCAGAGGTCATATCAAAACCTTCCCATTCGAGCCAAGCTGCGGGAATAAGATCAGTTATTTCCCGTATTTTTTTATCTGGCAAAAGCGCAATCATTTCTTCATTAATATCTTCAATTAAAGCAGCTTTTGGCAACAAAACATGATCTTTTATATATTGAAATGGCGTTAAGGCTGCTTTTTGCCAATCTCCCCAAGAATGGTGAAAATAAAAAGTGGCGCCGTGATCTATCAGCCATAATTCTTTATGCCAAATAAGCATATTGGTGTTTTTTACTGTGCGGTCTATGTTTGTTATAAAAGCATCCAACCATACAATTTTGGAAGCCATGGTTTCATCAACTTGTGTTACAACGGGGTCAAATGTTAGCGCTCCGGAAAGAAAATGCAAAGCCAAATTAAGTCCGCGGCTGCCTTTTAATAGATCCTGTATTTCTTCATCGCCTTCGCTTCTGCCAAATGCTTCGTCTAAGTTTGCAAAAACAAGTTCGGGTACTTTTAAGCCTAAAGTACGGGCAATTTCACCACCCAAAAGTTCAGCGATCAACGCTTTTACGCCATGCCCAGCACCGCGAAATTTCAGAACGTATTTAAAATCATCATCCGCTTCGGCCAAGGCTGGCAGCGAACCGCCTTCACGCAAAGGAGTTATGTAGCGCGTAACGTTTACGGTGCGAAGCTCTATTTTGTCGGTTGTCATTACCTGCAAAATTAAGTTTATTTGTGAATATGTCGGTACCATTCTGTAGAGATGTTTTTTTCGTGCCTTAAAAATAGAATCCAATATTTTTTTGAAAGTTTAAATTCGTATTTTGCTGAAATATGAAACCTTAAACTAAAAGTTATTGGATTTAACCATTGAAAACATTTTGCTTGTTGGGTCTTTACTGCTCTTTATAAGCATTATAGCGGGTAAAACTTCTTATAAATTTGGCGTTCCCACTTTAGTACTTTTCTTGGGAATAGGAATGCTTGCCGGTGAAGATGGCATAGGCGGTATCAGTTTTGACGATCCGCAACTCGCCCAGCTAGTTGGTATAATTTCATTGAATTTCATTCTTTTTTCAGGGGGGCTGGACACTGATTGGAAAGCTGTAAAACCAATAATGAAAGAAGGCTTCGCACTTTCAACCTTGGGGGTTTTGCTTACCGCTGTCGGCTTGGGAACCTTTGTGTATTACGTTACCGATTTTACCATTTATGAAAGTTTGCTTTTGGGGAGTATAGTGTCGTCAACAGATGCCGCTGCGGTGTTTTCCATTTTGCGTTCCAAAAATCTTGCGCTCCGGACTAATTTGCGCCCCACCCTGGAAATGGAAAGCGGGAGTAACGACCCCATGGCCTATGTGCTTACCATTGCTTTTTTAGGTTTGGTAATAAATCAGGACAAAGGCTTGATCTCTATGATTCCGTTGTTCTTTCAACAAATGATTATAGGAACCATAGCTGGGTTTGGCTTTGGAAAGTTGAGCAAGCTTATTATCAATAAAATCAATTTGGATTTTGAGGGTTTGTATCCCGTGCTCGTCATTGCACTGATGTTTATTACCTTTTCCGTAACCGATTTTGTTGGCGGCAACGGTTTTTTGGCCATTTATATTTGTGCGGTCTTTTTAGGGAACCAGTACTTAATCCACAAAAAGACCATCCTTAAAATGTATGATGGGTTGGCGTGGTTGATGCAGATTGTACTTTTCTTGACGTTGGGACTTTTGGTATTTCCATCACAGATTGTTCCCGTGATTGGGATTGGACTTTTAATATCGTTGTTTTTGATTTTTGTGGCACGTCCCGCAGCGGTTTTTATAAGTTTGATTCCCTTTAAGATGAAACTTCGAAGGCGTTTCTACATTTCCTGGGTTGGTTTACGGGGAGCTGTGCCGATTGTGTTTGCAACTTATCCATTATTGGCTGGAATTGATAAAGCGAATATGATTTTTAATATCGTGTTTTTTATTTCGCTAACCTCCATTTTAATTCAAGGAACTACGCTTTCGGTAGTCGCAAAATGGTTAAGGGTGAGTATTCCCAGTGAAGAGAAAAAAATATCCCCTTCTGAAAAATTTCTTGAAGAACATCCAAAAACCGAAATTCGGGAAATCGGTATTGCGAACGGAAATAAGATAGTCGGCAAAAAAATTGTAGATATTGAGTTCCCAAAAACCGCAATTATCGCAATGATAAAAAGAGACGACAAATATATTACGCCAAACGGGAATACGGTCATTAATGCAGATGACGTGCTTATCGTACTTTCCGAAACAAAAAAGGGGATCAAAAAAGTTTTCAAGGCATTGAATGTTTTAGAATTTTCGGCGACCTAAATCTAAAAAAGAATATATTTATAAAATGCACAACGGGTAAAATGGATTATATTGGTATTGCCCAATTATTTAGATAATTATGAAAAATTCAAATCTTCTATTTTTTCTAATATTGCTTTATTCGCCAACTATTTTTGCCCAAGAAATTTCCATCGGGAAACGCGACAAGCTTTATTCTGAAATTCTTCAGCAGGACAGGGAATTCTCCGTGTATTTTCCTCCTTCCTATAATATTGCGGTTAACCAAGAATATCCCGTACTCTATATTTTGGATGGCGATTACAACTTTCAATACGTTGCCGGTTTTTTAGAACTGCATGGTGCTATTAGTGAAATTATCCCTGAAATGATTTTGGTGGCGATCTCCGGCAAGGGAACCAATGAGTACCGCAAAAACTGCAAACCAAAAATTGAAGGTTTGGAAGACAGCGGCAATGCCGAGGAAATGGCAAGCTTTATTGAAAAGGAATTGATTCCGTATGTAAACAAAAACTATAAAGCAGCCGATTATAAAATTCTTGGCGGCCATTCCGTGGGCGGTATTTTCGTTATCAATACGGCAATAAACCATCCCGAACTTTTCAATGGTTATATCGCCATAAGCCCCGCGCTTTGGTGGGGCAAAAATGCTATGGAGGATGTAATGGAAAATTCGTGGGCCAAAACCAAAAGTACTACTGCCAGTTTATACATTTCGCTTGCCAATGAAAAGGGGATGGGTGTTGCTGAGTTTCTAAAAAAAATACCCAAAGGCATTATGGAAAAAAACATACACTTTCAGGAATTTCCCAATGAAATCCATAACTCTGTTGGGCTTCCCACCTATAAATGGGCCTTGGGTGATATTTTTAAGAATTGGTATGTAAAGGAAGAGTATTTCGGTTCTGCGGAAGCTTTAAAAAACCATTATTCCGAAGTGAAGAAACAATACGGTAGCGTTTTCAATATTCCCTATACCATTGTGGGAAACACTCATTATATGCTTCAAAAAAATGAAAGGGAACGTGAAAAAGTGAAAGATGCTTTAAGGGAGCTAAACCCAAATGCATTGGTCCTTTTTAATACTTATAGAGCCGGAAAACTTGTGGACAATAAAGAATATGCCGAAGCCGAACAGCTTTTGAAAGATGCCTTGGCTATCAATCCAAATAATTTTGACAGCTACGATGTTTTGGCGAGAATTAAAATGGCAAAAGGCAATGCGACCGAAGCAAATGAAACCATCGACAAGGCTATAAATTTGGCAAGCAAACAGCAGGCAAGACAGTGGCAAATTAACGAACTGCTTGAAACAAAAGCCGAAATCAATAAAAAGCCGTAATTTTATTAAGAATTAAACACAATGGAAACCCTTTTTAAAATAGCACGAATAACGGTCGTTCTAGTTCTTTCCGGAATGCTTGTGGGCTGTAATGACCCCAAGGAAATAAGCTCTTTTAACCCAAACCATTGGGAAGACCATTATGCGGGTCCCGAAGTCTCGGGGCTATTAAAGGATTCATTGCAAAATGGAAAAACCTATTTGAGTATCTATTCGCATATTTATAGTTTTACTTTGGAAAAATCGCAAAATCTTACAGCAATGGTCAGCCTCAGAAATGTAAGCGATACCGATACGATTTATATTTCAAAAGCAGATTATTACAATACCAAAGGAGAATTGATACGTAGCTATTTCGAAAAGCCAATTCAACTTAAACCTGTGGAAACTGTTGAAATCGTTATAGACGAAACTGATGAGCACGGGGGCAGTGGTGCCAATTTTATTTTTAAATGGACTACAAAGCCAACAACTCCCGAGCCCATTTTTGAGGCAGTTATGACTTCGTTGAGGGGTTCGCAGGGATTGAGTTTTACAACACAGGGCAGAAGGATTGAGTAAATTTTTTTTAATTCAGAATTCAAAATTGTTTTCGTTATTTTTGAAGCAAAGAAGAATTTAATGAAAATAATTATCTCCCCGGCCAAAACACTGGATTTTGAATCAAAACTTCCCACTGCCCGCGCTACCCAACCCAAATTTTTGGAAGAAGCCGAAATGATAAACGGAAAATTGGAGCGCAAAAGCAAAAAGGCTATCGGCAAGTTGATGGACATAAGCGATAAATTGGCCGAACTCAATTACCAACGCTATAAAGAGTTTACTCTTCCTTTTACAAAACAAAACGCTCGCCCGGCAGTCTATGCCTTTGCAGGCGATGTTTACACGGGTTTGGACGCTTATACCATTTCTTCGGAAAAGTTAGATTTGTTACAGGACTCATTGCGAATACTTTCGGGTATGTATGGAATGCTGCGCCCGTTGGATTTAATACAGCCATACCGATTGGAAATGGGCACCAAACTTCCTGTAAACCGCAAAAAAGACTTGTATTCCTTTTGGAAGAAAACACTTACCGAAACCCTTAATGATGAATTGGAAGATGGTGAACTTTTCCTCAATTTAGCTAGCGTAGAATATTTCAATGCCATTGATGAAAAGAAGCTGAAAGTACCAGTCATTTCACCAATTTTTAAGGATTTTAAAAATGGGGAACTGAAAATAATTTCCTTCTTCGCCAAAAAAGCGCGTGGCAGTATGAGCCGTTTTGCAATTGATAAGAATGTAAAAATTTTGGATGAATTGAAGGCGTTTGATTATGATGGGTATAGCTATAGTGAAGAATATACTGAAAAGGAGCATGAGCCTGTTTTTATTCGATAGATCTAAAATCTAATTGTCCAGAAATCTAATAATCTAGATATCTAAAATTTGTTCCACCACATTCACCCATATCCACCTTTTATTCCCGAGAATACTACAAAACTTATTGTTGGCACTTTGCCACCACCGCGTTTCACAACTGGGGAATTAAAAGAAGGCGATGTAGATTTTTGCTACGGCAGTCGCGACGGATTGTTATGGCCAATTTTGGATAAAATATTCGGCTTGGATCTAAAATTTGAAACCACGGCCGAAGCAATTGAGCAACGCGAACATTTTTTAATAAAAAGAGGTATCGGAATCTGCGATATGGTGGCTTCTGCCAGAAGAGAAAAAATTGATGCTTCAGATATTGGAATGTTAGAAGTGGAATTGCGCGATTTGGTTGCGATACTTCAACAGAATCCAAAAATTGATACGTTGCTTTTTACGGGCGGAAATAGCAAAAACGGTCCGGAATATTTTTTCCGAAGAAAATTGAAGGAGTACAACCTTTCGCTGAAATTAGTTTCCAACAAAGCGCCTCGAATCCATACATTTCAACTTCCAGAAAATGGCAGAACTGTAAAAACAGTTTCTTTAATAGCACCCTCAGGAGCAGCTAATAGAGCTGTGGGCAGCCTTTCAGCTTATAAAAAAATGAAAGACAAATTCCCCGAAAAAACTACAGTAGATTTTCGGGTGGAGCAATACCGCCCGTTTTTTTAAACCTACGATTTAAAATTAAAAATCTGCAACGGCGCATTGTTGCTAACCACCATGTACATTTCATTGCCATTGATTTTGATGGCTTTCATGTTTTTTGCATCACTGGCTATAAATGGTACGTATTCCTTAGAATTGTTAAAATTGCCTTTGCCGTCGCCTAATAAAACATAACCGTAGTTGCTATCATAACGGATGGTTTCCACTTCGGCGTCATAAATGGCACCAACTCCCATAATATCCATTTTGCCATCATTATTGAAATCACGTGAAATGAAGGAAAGAGTAGGGCCTAACTGTGCTTCGTTGGGCAAGTGCTTAACTGTAAATTTTCCATTACCATCGTTTAGGATAAGAACACTTTCAAACTCATGTGCAATAAGCTTAAAAGCATCTTTTAATTCTTCTTCGCCGTAAATATCCTTAAACTCTAATTCTGAAAATTCTTTATAGGTCTTAATTTTGTCCAATAGGAAAGGGTTTTGCTGGCTACTGCATTCTTTGCCACGAACGGGTACTACTTTGCCGTTACTTATTTTGCTCATAGCAACATCAAAACTGCCGTTGTTATCAAAATCTTTCGCCGAAATATAAAGTGGTTTTTCTGCGGAAGGGTGAAATTTATTGTTTCCGCCAATGTTTCCGAATATATAATCCTCATCGCCATCGCCGTCAAAATCTGCTGCTGTTACGGTAAACCACCAACCTTCGGTGTTTTCAAGGCCTGCAATATTTTCGTTTTTAGTGAATTTTCCGTTATTATTGCTGAAAATAGTAGGAGCCATCCATTCGCCAGTTACCAAAAGGTCTAGGTCCTTATCATTGTCATAATCCGTAAAGACAGCTTCGGAAATCATTCCTATTTCTTTAAGTGAAGGATTTTCTTCAGTGGCATCCTTAAAGATTCCGTTTTCGTTTTTAAGAAGGTAGGAGCGTGGTGAAAGTGGATATTTTTTAGGAACTAAATTGCCGCCAACAAACAAGTCCATATCGCCATCGCCGTCATAATCTGCTGCTACAACACTTTTTCCGGAAACCAACATAGTTGGCAAAGCTTCTTTATTATAGCTGAAATTACCTTTGCCATCATTCACGAAAAGTCTGTCCTGCAAAAGCGGGCTGTTTTCATCAAGTTCATAGCCTGCGCTCACAACATAAAGATCCTGATCTCCATCCCCATCAGCATCAAAAAAGATTGCATTTGCATCTTCATATTTTGCGTTGTTTTTCCAAAGCGATTCATTTGTTTTTGTGAAATGTCCATCTGTTTTTTGAATATAGAGTGCGGCTTCTGCTCCTGCAGCATTGCCGACAAAAAAGTCATCCAAGCCATCACCGTTAACGTCTGCAACAGCAAGACCACTTCCTTTTGTGGATTGTTTTTGTGGAATTAGAAGTTGAAGTGAGAAATCATCAAAATCATTTTCTTTCTGTATATAATCAATTCCAATAGTGGTAGGGTCCAAGCTTAATTTTTTAGAAACTGGATTTTGGTAAGCAATTGTTCCCGCAACCGCGGTGCTATAATCCACAGAGAGCATTTTGTTGGTCGTGGGACTATTCAGTTTTGATATTTTTCCATCGGGCCATTGCACGGTAATTTCATCAACATTGTCATTTTTGCCTAAGCCAAAATGTAGCACATCAGTAACTGAGGATTCAAAACCACGAGCAAGGTACAATTGTTGAAACTGAATGGTATCTGCCTTTTTCACATAGACTTTGGCGCCAATCCCAAGTGAGTTGTTTTTTGGGCCTTTTAGTTTTACTTGTAGGTAATTGTTGTTTGCGTTGTTTCTATACAATCCCACTTCATCGTCAATATTGTTTATTATCAAATCTAAATCGCCATCATTGTCAAGGTCAGCATAGGCGGCACCGTTTGAAAAAGTTGGCTCTTCCATTCCCCATTCCTTCATCTGTTTGGTAAATGTTAGGTCGCCATTGTTTTTGTAAATATAGTTATTGAGCTTTTGAGAGGGTAGCATGGCTTGCACGGCTTCTAATGTCATCTGTTCCTTATTGGCTATTTTTTTCTTCATTTCCGTACGGAAATCTTGGTTGGTATAATCTTTTATAACGCCATTTGTAATAAAAATATCTTTCATTCCATCATTATCAAAATCGGCAATGAGCGGCGCCCAACTCCAATCACTTTTTGCCACACCACTTAGGAGTGCTGTTTCATTAAATTTTCCGTTGCCTTTGTTATAATGAAGCATATTGGCCATATACGGGTGGTTATAGCCTATTGCTACCATTTTATAGAAATTTTCAGTATTCATTGAAGCCATGTTCTGTTTGCTTCGCTGATGGCTTTCGGCGGTCATGTCAACGGTTATAAGGTCTGGAAGAAGGTCGTTGTTGAGGTCTGCAAAATCAGACCCCATACTATAGAAAGAGATGTGGTCTACACGACTGTTTATTTCGTTTTTGAAAGTACCATCTTTTTGGTTGATATACAATTGGTCCGGTTCCAGAAAATCATTGGAAACATAGATATCGTCCCAACCATCGTTGTTAAAATCGCCAACTGCGCCTGCAAGACCCCAAGCCTTGTTGTAAAGTTTTGCCTCGCCAGTTACTTTTGTGAAAGTAGTGCCATCATTTCTGTAAAGCTGGTCGCTGGTAATCTCTTCAATTTGGTTTTGTATCTCGGCACTTATAGTAGTGTTGTTTTTAAAATCGTATCGGTAGTTTACAATATATAGATCCAAGTCGCCATCTTTGTCGTAATCTAATTGATAGGCTTGTGTGGAATATCCCGGATCATCAAGACCCCATTTTTTTGCTTCCTCTTTAAAAGTGCCGTCTTTTTGGTTTATGAACAGTAAATTCCTTCTTGCATTATCATCTTTTACAGATCCCGCCTTGCAAACATAAATGTCCAACCAGCCATCGTTGTTAATATCCAGCATGCTGGCGCCAGTAGAAAAACCAGTATAGTCTTCTGCCTTTGAAGTGTTCGTGATGTCTTCAAATTTTAGGTCTCCTTTATTTTTATACAATTTATTGGCACCCATACTACTCACAAAATATAAATCTTGCAATCCATCATTGTCAATATCGCCAACTGCCACGCCACCGCCCACATAAATATAGGTGTAATTTAAAAAGTTGAAATCAACATCTTCCTTTATCACATTTGTGAAATTTAATTGGGAAGTTTCAGAATTGATTTTTGAATACAACGTAGTCGCATTGTCAGTATATTCCGAATTATTTTCCTTTTTTGAAGGTTGTGAGCAGGAAAGTAAAAGTAGCAATAAAATGATGGATACAATACGTGTTTTCATAATAGAGTGTGTTAACTGGTTTAAAAACAACTGTTTAAAAATTCAAAAAAAAAGATTTTTTCGGTTAGTTTAAATAATCACTAAATATATAAAATTTTAGTTCACTGAATTATTTGGCTCTTATGATAAATTGAAGTATTTTTAACGACATTTTAACTATAAATTTTAAATTATCAATTTTATGAAAAAAATTACATTTTTAATCTTAGCGTCATTAGTGCTTTCCACGTTCAGTTGGCAAGCTAATGCGCAAACGTTTACGCAGTCTACGCAAGTTCCCATAAGTACTGGAGCTCCGGCAACGTATACGTCGACTCTTAATGTACCCGCAACGGGTAGTATTACAGATCTAAATGTAGATATGGATATTGCGCATACCTGGGTAAGTGACCTTATTATTTCTTTAACCTCGCCAGATGGAACTACAATAACAATTTTAGACTATGCTGGTAGTTGTTCTCAAAACAACATAGATGTTGTTTTGGATGATTCAGCAGGAACTAATGTTTCTACCGTTTGTGCTACCTCTGGCAGTACTACAAATCCTCCAACTACTTGGGCAATGCAAGGTACATTTGCGCCCAATAACCCGCTTGCAGGCTTTAATGGAGAAGACCCAATGGGTGATTGGATTCTTACAATTGTGGATGGAGCTACTGGAGATGGTGGTGCTTTAAATGAATGGAGCTTAATCTTTACCATTGCTGCACCTGGCGACATAAGTGAATGTGCCACAGGCCTACCTTTAGGATTAGACCCACCCGCAATTCAAACTTCAACTATCAACGTTACTGAGACCGGAGTTATTGGTGCTGCTAGCGGCGACTACAATTTTGATGATGTAATGTTTAATTTTGCCAGTGGATATGCTAGTGATTTAATAATTACCCTAACATCACCATCAAATACTTCTTTGGTTTTAAGTAGTTATAATGGTCCAGATGGAAATCTACCTGCATCAACACTAACCTTTACTGACAGTTCAGGAAATGCTGTTACTGGATGGAATGGTGGCGCTCCTTTGGCAGACTACCTTCCAGAAGGTGGTTTATTAAATACTGTGTTTGCTGGCGAACCTGTAAATGGTACTTGGACGTTAACAATATATGACGACTATGTTTTTGGTGATGGCGGATCCCTCAACTCTTTCTGTCTTAATATGTCATTGATAACTGTAGTTGGTAATGCACCAACCATCGCTTGTCCGGCAGATATAACAATTAACAATGCCGTTGGTACTTGTGGTGCGGTAGCAAACTTTGCCGGCGTTGCCTTTGACGATGAGGATGGTAACATTTCTGGAGATATTATCGCCACTCCCGCGAGCGGAAG
>JAGQYY010000139.1 GCA_020435825.1 Aequorivita sp. | reverse complement strand
AAGGGTTTTTGCACCTTCCTTGATTATGGTATCGCCTTTTTTAAGACCAGATTTTACCTCTGTATGGTTTTGGTATGAAAGTCCTGTTTCAAGCAGAACGCGTTTGGCAATTCCTACGGAATCGTTCACCGGTTGGTAGATATAGGCAATCGTTTCGCCTGCGGCATTTTCCTGCAATACATTTTCTGGAACGGTAATGGCTCCTTCCGCGCTGTAATCGTTCACTTTTACGGTGGCGATAAGGTTTGGTTTTACCAGACCATCTTTATTTGGAATTTCTACTTGTATTTCAAAACTTCTATTGTTCGGATTAATGTAGTTGCTTACTTGGCGAACGGTTCCGGTGAATTCTTCGTTTATTGAAGCCAATTTCACCTTTACTTGCGTTCCCTTTTTTATGTTTCTAAGATAGGTCTCCGGGATGGAAGCTTTCACATACATATCGCTCAAGTTCACCAAGCGGATGATTGGGGTTTGCCCGGGAACCACCACTTGTCCCGGATCTGAAATAATTTCGTCCACTACACCGCTGAATGGGGCTGTAACTACTGTTTTTCCTAGCTGTGAACGCATTTGCTGGGTAGCATTTTTGGCAGCTTCATAATTAGTTTTGGCTTGCAAATACTGTATTTCAGAACCAATTTTTTGTTCCCACAAACGCTCTTGACGCTCAAAAGTGGTTTTGGCCAATGCCAACTGAGCTTCCTGTTGTGCAACTTGGCTGGACATTCCGCCATCGTCAATTTTTGCCAATCGCTGTCCTTTGGAAACGCGTTGGCCTTCCTTCACATACACATTGGTAAGTACACCGGAATATTCCGCATTTAAAACTACATTTTGATCCGTCTCCACATTACCTTGCACTTCAACATAATGTTTAAAAAGGGTGTCTTTAATTACCTCAGCAGTGATTAAAGCTGGTCTTTCTTTCTTTTCGTTTTCGTCTATGTAGGCGTTCAATTTATCGATGTCGGCCTTGAGTTCGCGCTGCTGTTTGTTCAGTTCGGCACGCTTGGCTTTTACCGCCGCCATGTCTTTCGAATCAATAACCGCATCAACAGATTTGTTGTCACCTCCGCATGAAGCGAGGGTGATGATTGTTATTAG
>JAGQYY010000138.1 GCA_020435825.1 Aequorivita sp. | reverse complement strand
CAAGTCTTCCGCCAGTACCCATACAGGACCATCTATATCTTGAGTAATGGTTTGTACGGGACCGAAATTCCCTAGACCATCGATATTTTCAAACCAGCCAATTGTATCATTGCCGGATATAGCGGCAACAATATCCAAATCTCCATCCATATCGATATCTGCACATTGTACCAAACGAACGGTTGGAGTAAGATTAGAAACAACTTTTTCCGGGCTAAAATTTCCCAATCCATCCAGATTTTCGTACCAAGAGATTTTACCATCGCCGAATATGGCGGCAATAACATCCTTATCGCCATCGCCGTCAAGGTCTGCCGCCCTCACCGCTATCACGCCGTTAGCATCGTTGTTTATGATTTTCTCAGGGCCAAAATTCCCCAGCCCATCCAAGTTTTCAAACCAAATCACCCGGTCGTCCGCAGTGGATGCGGCAATCACGTCCATATCGCCGTCGCCATCAAGGTCTGCCGCATACACATCGCGGGTGCTCAGGGCACTGTTCGTAAGTATCCGCTGGGGTCCAAAAGTACCGAGGCCATCTGTATTTTCATACCAAGCAATTTTATTATCAAGATAGGATGCCGAAAGTACATCCATATCCCCATCACTGTCCAGATCTGCCGCATATAGACCGATAGCACCATCGGCTGTGGATGTAATGAGAGACTGAGTGCCGAACGTACCCAAACCATCAAGGTTTTCAAACCAAACTATCCTATCAAGCACTTTAGATGTGGCAATTACGTCCATATCGTTATCACCGTCAATATCTGCCGCAATTACTGTTGTAGTTTCTTGCAAACTTGATGTAATGATTCTTTGAGTAGCAAAATTTCCCAATCCATCATCATTTTTATACCAAGCGATTTTATTCTCTCCTGATATAGCACATAACACATCTAAAGATCCATCACCATCTATATCAACAGAATAAACACCTCTTGGATTGCCATTTACTACATCAATTATTTGTTGTTGGCCAAATTGGGCAAAGCATTCCAGAGGAATAAATAAAAACAGTAATATGACATTTTTCAAAACCATTGCACTTTTTTTGAATGTTATTGCTCCTTAAAAATCACTGTTTCCTGAGTAGCCCCACCATCATATACTTTTTCTAA
>JAGQYY010000137.1 GCA_020435825.1 Aequorivita sp. | reverse complement strand
CAATGGAAACAATCTCCGCGCGATTCATCCATAAATATTTGAAACCCGTTTAATTCCTGGGGTGTAAGGTTGCCTTCACCCAAAAGATATTTATCAAAAGGAGAATTAGCGGAAATCAGGGTTCTTTCAAACTGCGCGATAGCTTTTGCTGTCAAATCTTTTGAAATGTTACTTGTGCCAAATGCTTTGTTAAAGAGTTCTGGATAGCTGGCGTGGCTTTGCAAACTTGCTACAGCGTTTTCCCACGTATTGTGCATTTCAATTGGGTTTTCCACTGGTTGAAGGGCTTGGTCTTCAAGACTGAGTGCACGACCGTCCCAGAAAAATTTATTTTTTGTGTTCCACGCCATATTGAATATAGGCATGGAATTTCTTGTACCTTCCAAGCCATCTATTCCAATACTGAAACGATTGGGATCGGTAAAGGAATTTGCTGGTTGGTGGCAAGAAGCACAGGCCTGTGTTCCATCACCGGAAAGTATGGGGTCGAAAAACAATTTACGGCCCAAGGCCACTCCTTCTATAGTTTGCGGGTTGTCAGCGGGTACGGTTGGGGGAGGTAGCAAGCGGTCAAAAATAGGAGGAACGGTCAATGGTTTCGGAGTGGGTATATAATCTTCATTAAGCTCTGCTGGGTCTGGATCGCTTGATGAACAAGCAATAAACAGGCTCAGGGCTATAATTCCAAAGAATACTCGAAACAATTTCATGGACCGTTCCTTCAATTTTTTAAACTATTGCGTGATATCGCCAATGCTGAAAACGGTTGCACCGTTTCTTTGCATATCTTTTTGGGCTAGATAGTTCATCATTAAATTAACGCTTCTGTCGTTAAGATCCCAAGTTAACGGGTTTTTGTACCATTCTGAAATATCCATTGCTATTTCTATGGTTACATCGCCAGAAATGGTAAAGTTTTGGTCAAAATCAAAACTGATGAAATTTTGTTCAAAAACACCTTCACTTACCCTTGCTGTACCGTTGTGAAAATTATAGGGTTGCGATGTGCCGTTTGAGTCGTCAAAATTACCATCCATTTGCATAAAGTGGTAACCACCACCAAGCATTGTAGGCCAGTTCCAATCAGCGGCATTCAAATCTGGATAAGCTCCATTAATATTGTCTTCTTCATTAAA
>JAGQYY010000136.1 GCA_020435825.1 Aequorivita sp. | reverse complement strand
CTTGGCTGTCAATAATTGCAACAATTCCATCATTTAAACCAGAGATTTCAAAAGTTCCATTGGTAGGGTTTGGAAAGATTTTTAGTTCTGAAAGTTGATTTTCTTCTGTGCCAAGGGCACAGGCGTCCTGAACCTCTTGAACTGAGTTGCATCCGGCAAGATTTGTATGAATGACTGCATTCATAGGATCAATTTCTAAAAAATCACAAACACTTTGAACTGCACAATATGATAAAATTGGATTATTTACAATTTGCAAATCTGTTATTGTTGAAGCATTAATATTTTTTATACCATTAATATCTGTAAGCTGGCTATTAGCTATAATTGATACATAGCCATTTACCGTATGAATTCCATTCAATCCCAAAAACGATTGGCAATACGTATTTCCGATTGTTATGTTTCCATCTACGGAGGTAAGATTATGCAAACTACTTAAATCTACTAGATTGAAATTTCCACTTATATTAAGATTACCGTTAATTTCAGAAAGTGCTTCTAAACCTGATAATGAGTTTAACTGCATATTACCATCAATCCACAAATCTCCCGTAAATATGAGATATTGTAAACCATTTAGGTTTTGAAGCTGATTGTTTCTTGCAATTAATAACCTTCCTTCTATATTTGTTAAATTTTGTAATGAAGACAAACTGGAAAGGGCATCATTATCTTCAATATCCAGTGCTTGTGAAATGGAAGTTAGATTTTCAAAGCCATTTAGAGAAACTAATAAATCATTATACTTAATAATTAAATCACCGTTGATTTCTGATATTTGGCTTAATGCTGCTACACTTTCTAAATTATCATTGCTTTCAATTAAAATATGTCCTCCTACAAATGATAAATTATCTAAGCCCGACAAATTAATGAAACCGTTTCCTCTTAAACTTAAATATTCTCCAATCGAATGTAAGTTGTCTAAGCCAGATAAGTTGTCCAATTCGAATGAACTAAGTATGTTTAAATAGCCTCCAATTTCCTCAATTTGTGATAGCCCATTGAGGTTTGTGATATTGTATAATCCCTGTATATTTATATTGCCGTCAACAACACTACATCCTGGATAATTTGATGGAAAATCATCAATTTGTTGCTGTGTAGTAAAAGTTATTCCATTTGGCAGACATTGTCCGAAGATTGTATTTGTATTCCAAATTAATAAAAAAGCAAAAATTAAGCGTTTAATTGTAATTTTATTCATTTTCAAATTTTTTGAGCAATATAGAAAAAAATTATTCCCCACTAT
>JAGQYY010000135.1 GCA_020435825.1 Aequorivita sp. | reverse complement strand
CACTTCGCGGATGGCGACTATAGTTTCGGTTTCGGTAAGTAGGGAACGGTCTTCCCAGGCTTTTTCTATGGTTTGTTGTAGTTCGGTCATTTTTTTAATAAGTTAAATTGATAGAATTACCATTATGGGGCAAAGTAACTTTTATTGGATAGTTTCCGGCATTGTATTCAAAATTATAATTGCCCACGCCATTTTCTGACTGCATAGAGATGAAATTGTTTTTGCTGAAATAAATAAATAAATTGTCATCATCTCCAGGAGAATATCCTCCATAATTTGAATGTGATAGTACTGCCTCAAATTGTTTTATTGAGAAACCGTTAGGCATTTTATAATCAAAAACAAACAATGGGTTTATTTTATCATCAAAAGTATAGATGAAAGTTTTATATGGGTCATTTCTGTTATAACGATCAGATATTTTGGTTAAATTTCCTCTATTATCATATTCAAATTTTAATATATTGAAAAATTCATTTGAATCTTCATCATAAACCTCAAATGAGGCTATTTGTCCGTTTGTATTGAGGTTCATTTTTTTTTCATTGTTGCCTCCTTCGTTTATATAAATTACGTTATCATAATAGTTAAAGGTTTCTGTATAATTTGAATTGTATCCTTCATAATGGCGTGTTTTCAAATTTCCATTAGCATAATAAGTATAGGTTGTTTCCTCGATAGGATAGGTGGAGGTTGAATGTATTTTAGAAATTCTTGTAAGCTGGTTTTGAGAATTATAAACAAAATGATGATTATAGTCTAAAAAATCTTCAATGTATTCCTTTCGAAGTATAAGCCTGTTATCAGCATACACCAAAGTGTCACTTCGGGTTTCCCCATCATAGTAAACAGCTTTTAGATATTTTATTTCTTGCGGCTCTTCTCCATTGTCATTCGAGGCGTCGTCATTTTTGCTGCAAGAAAAAATTAAAAGAAAAAGTGGGATGAAAAAAAATCGGGAATACATCGGGTTACTTTTATATTATTTTGCAAATATAGCTTCAACAACTTAATTAAAAATGGATTTTTAGCATACTATTTCCGAAACCCTTATTTTTGCAATCGGTATGGGACGAATTTTAGCACTGGATTACGGTAGCAAGCGCACAGGTATTGCTATTACTGACGAGCTTCAGCTTATTGCTTCAGGTTTAACTACAGTGGTAACTTCTGAATTGATGATTTTTTTAAAACAATATATTGCTTCGGAAAAAGTAGCGCTGGTATTAGTAGGTGAACCGAAACAGAAAGATGGAACACACTCCAGTATTGAAG
>JAGQYY010000134.1 GCA_020435825.1 Aequorivita sp. | reverse complement strand
CTAAATGAACAGAAAATGTAAAATATGCGAAAAACCTCTAAAAGGCAGGACCGATAAAATTTTCTGCTCTACCTATTGCAAAAACCAGTACCACAAACACCTTCGCTATGCCTCAAAACAGGCAGCCATAGAAATAAACGGCTATTTAAAACGAAACTATTCCATCTTATCCGAATTACTCGGAAATAATAAATCACAAGTCAAGGTATATAGAAACGTACTTGAAAAGAAGAAATTCCGGTTTATGTATCATACCCATTTCCACATTAACTCCCATAACAAAATGTTTCACTATATCTACGACTTGGCTTGGATGGAATTTTCAGACGATGAAATCCTCATCGTCAAAAAACGATAGTGATACTAACCAGCACCAAAACCGACAACCGACGGGTCAAGCTCTAGGGTCACCCGTATATAAGTCATAGATAAAGCCATACCAAAGCCATAGATACTTCATTAAATTGTAAGAAAATAGGCCTTTTTCCTACAAATTGAAAATATTAGGTAATACTGCTTTATAAGTGCCCTAAAATCAGTGGCACCAAGTAAGTATTCAAGATTAATTTTTTTGTTCATTTGAATCCTAATAAGTCCCAATTCGTCTTTCAAGATCCGCTTCAATAAATCAAACAATTGCAAAACCCACTCCGTTTAAGTACCTTCAACCTTTAAAAATAAATCTATGAGAAACCTTTTCTTTTCGGCACTCTGTCTAGCTACTGCGGTAGCTTTTTCACAACAACCCGCTACTCCCGCAACCACCGTGGCAAGTGGCATTTCTCAAAAAACGCAACTGGCACAAACGTCTCCTGTTAAAAACTTGCCCTTCAAAAGCATCGGCCCAAGTATTATGAGCGGCCGCGTGGTAGATTTTGCAGTAAACCCCAAAAACCCCATAGAATTTTATGTGGGCTACGCCAGTGGCGGACTTTGGCACACCGACAATAACGGTACATCCTTCACGCCTGTAATGGACAATAGCCCCACCCAAAATGTAGGCTGTGTGGCGGTAGATTGGCAAAATGGCACCATTTGGGTTGGCACGGGCGAGGTGAACGCCTCCCGCTCTTCATACGCAGGAATCGGGTTGCTGAAAAGTGACGATAAAGGCAAAACATGGCAAAACATGGGGCTTACGGATAGTCACCACATTAGCAGTATTCTTATAAATCCAGCAAATCCAAACGAAATTATTGTGGGTGCGGTTGGACATTTGTATTCTGCCAATGATGAAAGAGGTGTCTTTAAAACCACCGATGGAGGGAAAACCTGGAACAAAACACTTTTTATAAATGATGAAACGGGTATAATTGAAGTTTCAGCCAATCCCAAAAATTTCAATACGATGTATGCCACCACTTGGGACA
>JAGQYY010000133.1 GCA_020435825.1 Aequorivita sp. | reverse complement strand
CGTATAACTCAAAAAGACAAATCTCGGTTTTCAACGATCGCATTTAGTTCGGCAATGGAATTGTTAAATCAAATAATAATTTCCAAAAGATTAAATTTTATAGATGACGATGTTTACGAGAAACTTCGTGTACAACTTTTAATGATATCGAATAAGATTAATGCCTTAAGAAATGCGCAATTAAAAAAGTAAACAAAACAATTAACAATTAAACAGTTAAACAGTTAAACACTTAAACAGTTAAACAATTAAACAACCCAACAACTAAACAATGACCGAAGGCAATTTTGTAGATTACGTAAAGATCCACGTTACTTCCGGAAAGGGAGGGCAAGGCAGCAAGCACATGCGGCGGGAAAAATACATTCCCAAAGGTGGGCCAGATGGTGGCGATGGTGGCCGCGGCGGACACGTAATTGTAAAGGCCAACAAAAACCTTTGGACACTATACCATCTTAAATTTAAAAGACACTTTAAAGCCGAACACGGTGAGCACGGCAGCAAGCAGACCAGTACCGGTGCTGATGGGAGTGATGTGTATATTGAAGTACCGCTGGGAACGGTAGTCCGTGATAAGGAAACCGAGGAAATACTGTTTGAACTCACCGAGGATGGCGAGGAAAAAGTTGTTGCCAAAGGCGGTCGCGGAGGTCTGGGGAATGCGCATTTTAAAACGGCTACCAACCAAACGCCACGATATTCACAACCCGGTGAAGAAGGCGAAGAAGTAGATATTATCCTTGAATTGAAAATATTGGCAGATGTAGGTCTGGTAGGATTTCCAAATGCGGGAAAATCTACTTTGCTTTCCGTTATTACGGCAGCCAAACCGAAAATTGCCAATTACGAATTTACCACGCTGAAACCCAATTTGGGCATCGTGGAATACCGCGATTTTAAAACCTTTGTGGTTGCCGATATTCCCGGAATTATTGAAGGCGCCGCCGAAGGAAAAGGAATTGGCCATCGTTTTCTGCGGCATATTGAACGCAATTCTACATTGCTGTTCTTGATTCCCGCAGATGCGCCGGATATTAAAGAGCAGTACGATATTTTGGTAGACGAATTGCGTCGTTACAACCCGCAACTTTTGGACAAGGACCGTTTGGTGGCCATCAGCAAAAGCGATATGCTGGACGATGAATTGAAAGCCGAAATGAAAACCATTCTCGACAAACAGTTTAAAGGAATTCCGTATCTCTTTATTTCTTCCGTGGCGCAACAAGGTTTGACAGAGCTGAAGGACAAGCTTTGGGCGATGCTGAATTAAAACGAATTGTCTCCCCGAGCGCAGTCGAGGGGTTATTGGCTAGCAAAATTTTTAATTGTAAGAGGTCTCGACTGCGCTCGACCAGACAATCAAACTTTTCTTAAAAAATCCTTAAATAAATTTCCATAGTTCATTTTTTTCCTTTTTCTTGTTACCTTAAAAATAGATATTTATGAAAAAGGGATTATTCTTTGTCTTGTTATTGGTTTCTTTTGTTGGGTTTGGGCAGTGTCCTCCTACAGTGGAATTTAGCTCACAATCTTCAATAGACAATTTTGCAATCAATTATCCCAATTGTACATCCATTAACAATTTAGTG
>JAGQYY010000132.1 GCA_020435825.1 Aequorivita sp. | reverse complement strand
ACGGCATAGCCTCCTTGATGAATATTTATCAAAGTAACTCGATCTGGATTGGCATCTTGAATCGCTTTTGCAATAGCATGGCCATCAGGGCAATATTGACAATGAATTCCAGTAAATTCTTCAAGAACTACATTTTGGTCTTGCGGAGAAGTTGATACTATTGTTTGTCCATAACCAGCAAATGCAAGTAAGGCTACAACTAAACTGAGGGGTAGTTTTTTAAGCATGATTTTTAGGTTTAATATGTTGTGAAAAATAAGATTATCTACAAATGTACTTTTTTATAACGTATTATAACAACTTCATTGTCAGTTTTTAAGATTTATAATGTTAAAATTTTAAAAGATTCCTATTGGTATAAAATACATTTTGAGACTTACATTTTTTTATAAAATACCTGTAAAAATTTAGTATTCAGATATCTTTTATTAAAAATGTATCTTATTGTTTCAAGCCGTGGACCTAGGATCCTTCAGGTATTTTATGTTCTGGATGATAAACAAAAAAACCCCGATTTTTCGGGGTTTTTATAATAATAATGAAGAAGTTTTTTATTTGGAAATTAGGAAACGCTTAGTGGTAATAAGGTTGTCTTTTGAAATCTTCATAAAATACGTTCCAGCTTGTAATTGTGATACGTTTATCTGTGCATCCATAACAATGTTATCCTGCGAAAGAATCGATTTTCCAAGAATATCGAATATTTGAATATTTGCATTTTCAGCATTTTTCACGTTAATTGTTGAAGAAGCTGGGTTTGGATACAAACTGATATTGTCAAGTTGATTTTGGTTTACGCCCAAAAGACCGTTGCTGGAGAACTGTGAAGTTTCGCCAGAACCATAATTACCATTTGTAAAGTATATCTGTGTCCCATCACTGTCAGTAAGTGTTACAGAACCACCGCCGTCGCCGTAGGTGTCAATTATACTGAAAGAATAGCAATCTGCGTTTAATGTAAAGGTTTCGTTTATAGTTTGGTTATTGCCATAAGGTCCACCATTATAAATAACGGTACCTGATCCATCTTTTAGATTCCATCTGCACTCACTTCCGTAGCCATCTGTGTGTAATACCATATAAACCGTTCCTGTTCCTTCAATAGCTTCATCAAAGGTAGTTGAAGCATTATTGTTAGTGTTGTCATCATCATTTGGAACACTTACATCAACGGTGTTGTTTGTTTGAATAGTGTATGAAACTTCAGGAAGCACAATGGTTTCACTATGCAGGGAAAGAATTTCACCGGTCCAGTTGTATGTATGCGCGTCTCCATTGATGGTATAATCAATTGCCAAAGATGTAATTGTATTTTGGCCCATATTCTGAATATTAACTTCTGGTGCAATTGTAGCCTGACAAGTATTTGGGATGTCTTCAACATATCTTACAAAAGCATCATTTGCATTGGTAAGCCCTGTATATGTAGGATATGCACGGCTTCCGCTTGGAATTTCTTGGTGTGTATTGGCGATATAAGCCACAACCTCCATATCTGCAAGTTCGGTTGGTACATTATTGTACATTGCAGGAATAGTATAGGTATAGGTGCGATCCACAAAAGTTCCCGCAGTAGTGGTGTTGATAACCTCGCCCCATTGGCCTGTAATCAT
>JAGQYY010000131.1 GCA_020435825.1 Aequorivita sp. | reverse complement strand
GCAGTACCATCTCCGGAAGGAACAAAGTTGTACCAAACACCGTTGGCGCCGGTAAGATCACAGTTCACTGGGTTTCCTCCTTCTATAGTAGCCGCAGGCATATGAACCGCAGGATCAGTATAAGGGAATCCTATTTCATCAACATCTATAGAGTTAACAATCAAATCGTTTGGTGGTGGCGATAGCGCACAAGTAACATCTGCCTCCCATCCAGACTGTGGAATAGAGGAGTCACTCATAAACACGAAAGTCAAAGCACCGCTTGGATCAGTTGAAACAAATGGGCCAGGTATGCTAGTACCGTAATAACCTCCAGCTGGGAAACCACTATTGGTAGGTGGGTTTCCACTTGAAATTATTGGGAAACTGGCATCTGGACCATCATAAACATATAGTGCATCCCACGTAGCTTCAACCTCAAAGGCCGTGAATGTTACCGTTACAAGTTCACCCGGATTTTCTGGGCTAATTACAGTTGTAACATTTTCACTGTTTTGATAATCTCCACCTGGACCTCCAGTGTCATAGAATTTTCCGCCACAGGCCGGAGGAGTTGCAAAATTAATTGGCCCAGCAAGTTGGCTTAACCCATCTGAATCACAATCTGCCACCACGTAGAAATCATAGCTTAAACCGCCACTTAAACCTGTTGCAGTAGCTGTTGTTGTTCCTGCAGGAACAGTTCCTGTTGCTACCGGCGGATCAGAAATTGGATTTGCTCCTTGATCAAAAACATACCAGATATAACCACTGCTGGCGTTTGGCTCAGCAGTCCACGAAAGATCAGCAGTAGTTGGTGTAATATTTGAAACCACAAGGTTTGTTGGCTCAGGACATGCTGGTGGAGGAAGTGTTTCTCCTATAGACACCCAAGCTACTTGTGTAGTAGCAGCAGTAGTAACAATTGGGCCTATTAAAGTAGATGCTCCAGTTGTTAAATTTACTGATCTCCACTCCCCAGCAAATGATGTGTTGTTGAAAGCAGACATATATACCATATCTGTTGTTGGGTCATAGCACATACCTTGACCAAAATTAGCGTCAAAACCTATATTACCAATAAGTGTTGCAGTTGCAGTTGTAAGATCTATAGAATATAGATTATCAGATACTAACTCGTAGGTATATCCTACTCCAGCACCGTCAATAGCAAGTGCTATTGGAAGATTAGCTGGGCTAATACCTGTTGCGCCAACCAATGTAGCAGAAACTCCAACTGGATCTATTGTATAAAGGTCTGCACCTGCAATAGCGTAAAGTATTCCGCTGCTACGATCAAATTCCATACCTACCCAATCTCCAGGAATATTACCCAATAAAGTGTAGAAGCCAGATGCAACATCAAAAGAATAAAACTGACCACCATTGTCAAGTGCATATCCCGTAGTTGGATTTGCAGGATCAATTGCTCCAGCATTTTCAAAGTTTACAGTAACTGGTGAATTACCAAATACCTCAACGGTTGATGGGTCTGAAACAGGGAAGCCAATAAGTTCAGCATTACTATTATTCACTCCATAAGCAGTTGCAAGTGCTCCACCGCTACCGCCATTATCGACACAGTATCCAATGCCTCCATTCCAAACGCGTGGGTCAAAAATAGGATTCGTAAAAGGCACGTT
>JAGQYY010000130.1 GCA_020435825.1 Aequorivita sp. | reverse complement strand
CATAGGGTGTGAAACCGCGCGGTACAGTATTTTCAGGTGGGGTCATCGCTTCTTGTTGGTTTGGAAATACCTCATAATTTCCATTGGTCTCATAGCCCACAGGCTCGTACATATTGGGAAAATATTGATAGTTTGGTTTTTTATCATTAAAACAAGAAACCATGGTAGCTAGTGCAAATACGGCAATTGCTATGTTTTGTAGTGTCTTCATATTAATGGTCTTGCTCATTTTCAATTAAACTAATTTCTGATGCACCAGTATCGTATAAAAATTTGGTAAGCTTAGCTACATCATGATTGTCAGCATCAACTTCCATTAAAAAATGGTCATCTGTAGTGCGGGGATCTGGATTCTCAGCTTTTTTGAAAGGCCAAAGTTTACTTCTCATATAAAAAGTAATTACCATTAAATGTCCGGCAAAAAATACAGTAAGCTCAAACATAATAGGTATAAAGGCCGGCATGTTTTGATAAAAGGTAAAACTTGGTTTACCTCCAATATTTTGTGGCCAATCTTGAATCATCATAAAGTTCATCATTGCTACAGCAACACTTAGACCAACCAGTCCATAAAGGAATGATGTAATAGCTATTCTTGTTGGTGCCAATCCCACGGCATGATCCAATCCGTGTACAGGAAATGGTGTAAATACCTCAGAAATATGATAATTTGCTGAACGCGTTTGTTTAACGGCCTGCATCAACAGGTCATCGTCAGTATATATTGCATGTATCTTAGTTGCAGCCATAATTAGTTCTTGTTTTTAAGTGTTAGTGCCTGTCCAGCCCAATCATCACGTTTGGCTCTTCCGGGGAATTCACTAATTATCTCATCCAATAAATCGTATTCGCGGTCGGTCATTCTGCTTACCTGTTCAAAAGTAAAGATACCCAATTGGTGAAGTTTTTGTTCCATAACTGGTCCAACTCCACTAATCTTTTTAAGATCATCCTGTTTGCTAACTGCAGGGTCAAATGTCCCTATGCCGCTTAGAAGGTTATCTATCTTACCTTTGTGCTGTTCGAAATCCACTTGATTTTTATCTGAATCTTCTTCAGTTGAACCATCAAAAACAGATTTAAAATGTTTTCCTTCAACATTAGCGGAAGGTCCAGCATCGGCAGGATATTCCTCTATTGTTTGTACGTGGCTGGCATCGTCACCATGTTCAGCGCGCAATTTTTTGAAAGATTCACCAGAAGATTTCAAAATTGTTTTTACCTCAGCCTGTGCAATTACTGGGAAAGTACGAGCATACAGAAGGAAAAGCACAAAGAAGAATCCAATGGTCCCCATAAAGGTTCCAATATCTACAAAAGTAGGCTGGAACATTGTCCAAGAAGATGTTAATCTGTCCTTGCTCAAATCCACAACAATAATGTCAAAACGCTCAAACCACATTCCAATATTAATAACTAGCGCTACAAAGAATGTCCATCTAATGTTTCTTCTTAATTTTTTCACCCAAAGTGAAAGCGGCACGATAAGGTTACAAATAATCAATGCCCAGAACGCCCACCAGTAAGGGCCAGTTGCTGCACCAAATGACAGATATGTATAGTTTTCATAAGGCACACCTGAATACCATCCAATAAAATATTCAGTGATATAAGCTACCGTTACAATACCACCTGTTAACAAGATTACCTTGTTCATATATTCTATGTGAAGTACTGTAATATAGCTTTCAAGATTTGATACTTTTCG
>JAGQYY010000012.1:30444-48109 GCA_020435825.1 Aequorivita sp. | reverse complement strand
GCCTACTTTAAGACTGGTTTGTTTTGCTCCCCTTCTTAGTCCACTATCGAACCAAAAACTGGAGAAACTGTCCCAACTAACTAAACTTTTTACTTGTAAAGTGCAAATTTATGATTAAATTGTTGAAAAAGTTAAATTTATCCTACCCCATAGCCTCTATCTTTTTTATAACTCCAGATCCTGATTCCTGATTAATTGTTCCCAATCGTTGCTGAGCATATATGTTCTTGCTTTTCTTGAAGTATTTCCAATTTTAATAAACCCTTCATACAACCATTTTTTTAATAAGCCATAAGAACTTCGGTTTTTTAACCCAAGATGTTGTGAAATATCTTGAATAGAAATTTCTTTTTGTTTCATAAACAAAGAAAGTGCCTGTCGTTGTTGCGGACTGAGTAACCGTAATTTTTCTGTTTGACGGGGAAGGGTTTGGATTCGTTGCTCCATATTCATTTCTTGGGCTTTCTCGCGAACATTTTTAAATGAAATGGCCATACCACTTAAAAAGTATTCCAAAAATGGGGTAACATCGGCTTCTGCTCGTCCACCATAATAATTATGGCTCTTTCCAATGGTCAATGCTTTATAATAAGCCTGTAGGTTCTTGGCATAATATTCTTCCAAAGAATAAATACCGTTCATTCCGTAACCAGTTCTATGGAGAATAAATGTGGTGAGCAATCTGGCTGTCCGTCCGTTCCCATCATAATAGGGATGGATGGTAGCAAATTGATAATGTGCCAATCCAGCAATAATTGGTGCGGGTAATTCACTGGACCGTAAGGAATCATTGATCCAACTGACCAGTCCTTTCATTAGCGGTTCTACATCTGGGGCTTCAGGGGGCATATAAACAATACCGCCAGTTGAACCGTCCTTTATTACATTTTGGCCTTCACGGTATGGGGTTTCTTTTTTTGCACCCATCAAAACCAGACTATGGATGGTCTTAATAAGATTTTCAGAAATGGGGGTTTCTTTTTTCAATTCCTGTTCTAAAAAAAAAAATATTCCAAAGCCCTGAAATAATTTCTCACTTCACGTTCATCACGCTCTCGACCGGGGAATCCTCCCTTTTTTCCCTCAATGGCTTGCTTCACTTCACTTTGGGTAAGCATGTTGCCTTCTATTTGTGTGGAATAATGTGTAGAAAGTAAGCGTGCAGTTTCACGAAGTGAGGCTATTAGCGTTGCTGTGATTGGCAAAATAGATAGGGCTTCTCTATGCCTCTCCACTACCAATAAATGTTGAGTTAGGCCGGGCGTTATCCTAAAATTTGGTTCAAATTTCATACCTACAATATACCGTCATTGTAATTAAAATGCAAATAAAGTGTAGATAAAATAGCATTAAAGCGTGAATAATAGAGGCATCAAAATAGTTATACTTTGTCCAATTCATCTTGTAATGCTCTTCGTTGTGGGTACTTTTCTCTCAAATGTGTTGTTAATGCATTTACCCGTTCTTGCCCTCCCAGATTTTTCATTCTACGCAAATATCTGCAAGCTGTTTGGTAATGGCTTCTGCCAACGTTATTGTCAACATAATTAGATATTCGTTCCGTATAAAGGTCAATTAATTTCGAATTGTAATCTTGAGATAAATATTTTTCGTTTTGTTCAATATTTCCCAAAGACACATTTTGTTTTAACATGACAAATAATCTGTCCCACCATTTTTCTTCAATATATATTTTTCGAAGTAACTCTGTATAAGTCCATCCTTTTTTTGGAGTAATATCTAATATTAATTCTTCTAAAAAAGGATGCCAGTCTTCTGTTTTGATTGTAGATTTAAGTATTTGGTAGTAATCGTGTTTTGGGTAAAAATTATCAATAAGTAAATAGCGTGCATACACTATTATTTTTGATGTGTCCTTTTGTGCTTGAGCAATTTCTAATAGCCAGTTATACCAATCTTTTACCAAGCCTGGTTTTTCTTTTTTGTCATATTCAACACCATCTTTTGATAGCTTTATGGCTCGCTCAAAATCATTATTATTAATTGCCTTTATTATTTCTTCAGTTCGTATAGATGGGTTTGAAATATGGTTTTCAATATATTTTTTAGTTTCTTTTTCGCCTTTAAATTTCCGAAGTAATTCTAATTTAAAAGTCTGTGCTTGTTCTATATCATATTTGCCTTGAACGGTATCCAAACTATTCAGTATAGTATCTGCCTCATTTTCATTTATAACAAGCTGTGAAGCTAGATAGAGCATTTTCATATGCCAGTCCCAGCCTGAGAACAGTCCTTTCTTGAATGTTGAAATGCAGTAGTCAAAAAACTCATCCCGTAATGATAATGGCAATTTTACTGTTGTTAGTTTTGATAAAAGTTCCATTGTACATTCAATAAAATAGCCTAAATCACCATTGCTGTCGTCTGCAAATTGAAATGCTTCTGTAAATTCTTCAAGCAATGCGGTGCTTATATAAAAAGCATTTTCAAAATTATTGTTCTGTATATATTTTTCTGCGTTTGTTAAAAAGGGTTGCGTGGTATTTACTACATATTTCAAATTGTTCCAAGCTATCCAGCCATCGCGCCCTTTTGCTGCATTTAGGATTCCACGTATTTGTTTCTGGTAGAATTCTTTAGACTGCTCTTGGCATAAATGGCCATAGGTTGCTAGAAAAGAAGCTCTAAATTTTCTGTCGCTTTTGCTTTTTTCTTCAATAAATAACATCAACTCATCGTGGGGGATCGTTTTGAGCAACTCTTTCATTTGACTTGCAATAGATTTTGTTCGCTTTGCTCTTGGTTTAGGAAGTGACTTCCTATTAAGACCCAAAATATCTTGTTGTAGATAAAAAATAGTAGCAACCAGATGTTTACAAACCGGCCCAAAATCATAAGGGCAATCGCAATTGTAACTTACTATAGTATTGTTTTTAATATTAAGTTGAACGGTGTAGTCTTCTGTTCCCGAAACTATTGATTCATATTCATCTTTTGAAATTTCTGTAAAATCTGAAACAGCACCATCCTTAAAATAAGCAAAGCCTCTTTTAAGGATGGTTTCATCTATAACTTGTTCAAATGTTGCTAACGGAATTTTCATAATGAACGTAAAATCTTAATTTCTTGTATCTGATAGAAAGTAAAATTACAAAATAGCATCCGAAGGAAAGAAAACTTAATTTAGGTCTTTTAGGCTCGAACCATAATAATTATCTGTAAATCAAATCTTTGTACGCTCCTAAAGTTGTAAAAAATAGTTTAAAAAAAAACACGTAAATTATCAAACCAATTATTAAAATTTAACTTTGTCTTTAAAGATTAGCGATTAAGTAATTAAAAAACAGAAAACCCAGCCTAAAAATAGACTGGGTTTTTATCTGCTCCTCCTCTTGGGCTCGAACCAAGGACCCTCTGATTAACAGTCAGATGCTCTAACCAACTGAGCTAAGGAGGAATTTTTGCGTTAGCGGTTGCAAATATACCTATTTTTTAATTCCGTCAAAATAAAAAATAAAACTTTATTGATTTTGTTTTTTAAAGTTCGGAAAATAAGAAAGTTTCGGAAATATTATAAAGATTTTATTTCTTTAAGAAGCACTATACTGGCCGGAGAAGTACTTTCTGCTAGCGTTTGTTTGGCTTCTTCTATTTTGTTTTCCTTTAAAAGGGCCAATGCTAAATAATACTGTGCGTCTTCATAAAAAGCACTTTCGGGTTTTTCTTTTGCCGATTGAAGGTATTTTTTTGCTTGGCGGGCGTTCCCATTTGCCAAATTTGCAACACCCAAAAAATAAATCACTGTATCATTCTCTGGATTTGCAGCATAAATCGCCTCCCAGCGTGAAATGGCTTCGCTGTACTCTTTGCGTTTGTAGTTTACCATTCCGTAATAAAAATCATAATTTGAAGAAGTACTCATGGTTGTTGGAAGACCGGGGTCTGGTTTAAAATTTGCTGCAAAGACTTTTTGGGATGAATTCCCACTACTAAAAATTGCCCATGTACTTACCGAAATAAGTATCAAAACAGAAGCGGCTAAAGCCAGCCAACTAGGCGATTGCCATTTCTTTTTTGGTTCTTCTACAATTTCAGAGTGAAAATCTTCAAAAGAATTTTTCAGAGTGTGCTCTTCCACACCTCTAATTATAGCTTTCTGCTCTTCAACCAAGGAACGAAAGTCTGGAAATAGTTTCATCCGTTCTTCAAAATCAGCGCGGGCCTTTGGATCCAGATCCTCCAGCAAGTATGCGTCTATAAGCTCTTGTGCTTCCTGATTGTTCTGTATTTTGTTATTTGTATCCATTAGGGATCATTTGGGTCATTTTTTTTAATTGTTCTTGACAACGATATTTTGCGTTGCGTGCCGAAGCTTCGTCCATAGCCATTAATTCTGATATTTCCTTAAAGGATTTTCGTTCAAAATAAAAGAGTTTCATCAACAACTGGCACCGTTCGCCAAGCTGGCCAATGGAATCCATTATTAATTTAATCTTTCTATTTTGCACTTCGTTTTCATCTGTATCGGGTTCGTTATATTCAATTTCTCGATTTATGAATGTTGTGTTTTTATATTTTACGGATCTTATGTGGTCCAGCCATTTATATTTTGCAATCTGAAAAAGATAGCCATTAATGGCGGTTTCGCTTTCTGCAGAAAATTTATCGTCTTTAATATTTCGCCACATTGCCACGAATGCTTCTTGATAAACATCCTTTGCTTGTTGTTCATCACCATTGTTTTTAAGAACGTAGCGCTTCACCTTTGTAAAGTTTGCTCTGTATAATTCCTTTAGTGTGGCAGTGTCATTTTGTTTAATGAGCACTGCCGTTCTGTTTAATGGCAAATCCTTGATTTTTTGGTTGCTGATTGTCTGCATTTGATTTTAAAACAATACAGAAAGATACAATTTATCTGCAATGGTTTTAAAATTTTTGACCAACTTAAGTTAAGTGGATATTTTTTTTCGTTTAAAAGAACTAATCCATCATCTATTTTATTGTCCAAAAGCCGAAAATTCAACTTCGCCATTTTAAACATATCGAGAAAGTGACGGAATTGTCATCAAAAATTTCAAAAAAAATTATTTGTTGGCCCTTTATTCAAACAGCCAACGATAAATATCATTTCCGTTGGCAAAAAGTACCAAAGCGATCAAAATAAAGAACCCGACCATTTGGGCGTACTCCATAAACTTGTCGTTCGGCTTTCTGCCTGTTACAATTTCATATAGAAGAAACATTACGTGCCCGCCATCCAATGCTGGAATGGGCAGAATGTTCATAAATGCGAGGATTATTGATATTAACGCCGTGGTTGCCCAAAAGCTTTGCCAATCCCAAGCATCTGGAAAAAGATTGCCGATTGCCCCAAAGCCTCCTACTTGTGTGGCGCCCTTGGAAGTAAAGACGTATTTGAATTGTTTTACGTAATCCTTCAAAGTATTGTAGCCGAAACTAACGCCCCCCACAATGCTCTCGCCAAATGAATATTTTATTTCGGTCTTTCCTATTTGCGAAACAATATCCTTACCAAAAGAATTCACTCCAATGATCCCCTTTTCATTCGGAGTTACACGCAACGTATCCACTTTGTCCTCGCGAGATACAACAATGGTGTTTTCTTTATCTTTTAAGGTAAGATTTTGGAATTCGTCATAAAATTGAACAGAGGTTCCATTTACAGCAATAATTTTATCATTTTTCTGAAAACCGGCTTTGCCAGCGGGATGATCTTCGAGTACTGTATCTAAAATTGCCAAACGCCGTGGTGTAAACGGAAAATGTGTATCATTTTGAAACATCTTTGTCCCCGCATCCTCGGGAACCGAAATAGATTCAATAGAACCATCACTATGTTTTACTTCTACTTTTGAAACATCGCGCAAAAACATATATCTGTTAATTTCCATCACATCCTCAAATGGCTCACCGTTTACAGTTAAGATGTGGTCACCATCACGAAAACCGTAATCCTTAAATTGTTGGGTTACTGCAAAACCTTGTGGAATATCTTCATTAGTAGTAATGTTTCTGCCGTAGAAATATAAGATCCCCATATAAATTACAAACCCCACAATAATATTTACCGTTACACCGCCAAGCATAATAATAAGACGCTGCCACGCAGGTTTGCTTCGGAATTCCCATGGTTGTGGTGGACCGGCCATTTGTTCCTTGTCCATGCTCTCATCTATCATTCCGGCTATTTTTACATAGCCACCCAAAGGCAACCAGCCAATACCGTAAACAGTTTCGCCAATTTTCTTTTTGAAGAGTGAAAACTTTACATCAAAGAAAAGGTAGAATTTTTCTACTCTAGTTTTGAAAAGTTTTGCGGGAATAAAATGCCCCAATTCATGAAGCACGATAAGTAATGAAAGACTTAAAAGTAGTTGTATTGCTTTAACTGCGAATGGAGTCATAGTTTCTTATATAGATATTTTGATTAAAAGTCTCAATTTTTTAAACACTCGTTACCAAAATCGAGCCTAAAATGAAATTGCTTGCCAATATGTCGGGTTTAAGCAAAAATCGCACAAAAGTAACCTTTTAGAGCTTGCAAAAAAAATAAGCGGGTGTGTTCCCGCTTATTATTATTTATTTTGAGATAGATTTATTTGTATTTTTAGTCTATTCTTTCACAATTGTTTTGTTGACAACTCCTTTTGCAGTTTCCATTTGAAAGAACAAAATACCTTTCGAAAACTTTGAAACATCAACCGTTTCTGAATAGGCCTCAGAATAAAGCATTTGCCCCAAAGTATTGTAAATACGAACCTGGTTCACTTGCAGTGCATCTGGTTTGTGAAGATTGATAACGCCCGTGGTTGGATTTGGATATAAAACCAGTTGCTGATCAAATGCCAAATCGTCTGTGCCCAAAAGTACTTGGTTGTTTTTGGAAATAATATCGTATTCTGGATCAAACTGAACGCTGTTTACGGTAAAAGGTACTGAAGGTTGAAAAATTTGTCCATCAAAAGTATTGTCCAAAACGATATCCAGTGTTTCACCCTGTGTTCCGTGAAGTCTTAATGGAACTGGCACTTCAAAATAAGATACCGAAGGATGGCTTTGGGTCTGGTTAATTTTCACATTAAGGCTTCCTGCACTGGCTTGGTTCCATCGAATGGTAAAACGTGGGTATCCTTCCCCATAAATCCAATCGTTAAAAAATTCTGAGAGGTCTTGGCCACTGGCGTTTTCCATATTTCTGATGAGGTCTGGGGTTTTTGCGTAGCCGTAAGAGAGTGCCGGATCTACCAAATAATCTTTTAAACCCTGAAAGAAAATAGCATCACCCAATTTCTTACGAAGCATATGTAACACCATAGAGCCTTTGTTATAGCTAAGCCTACTGCTGAAAACTCTATTAACAGAAATTGTGTCCTGCGCTGGAACATAAACGGATCCATCAGGCTCTTGGGTGATTGAAGATATCTTATCCTGTTTATAACTTCTAAAATCTGAAGCTGAATCAAAAATCTCAATTACCGTTCCAGCTAAATAGGTGGCAAAACCTTCGTTAAGCCAAATGTCTTGCCAGCTCCCGCAGGTAACCTTGTCACCGAACCATTGGTGGCCAAGTTCATGCGCAATAAGTCCCCGGCTTAGCCCACCCATAAACGAAACAGTGGTGTGTTCCATACCTCCTCCCCAACCAAATTGGGCATGACCATATTTTTCATCGGCATACGGATAGGGTTCAAAAAGATCTGCGTATAAATTTATTATATCAACCGTAACCGGGGTTCGTTGTTGCGCATAGCTAAGATCTTCGGGATAAATATAGTTTATGATTTCAAAAGGGTTTCCATTGTTATCTACGGTATGAGAGTAAACAGTATAATTTGTAACGGCAATCGCTACCAAATAGGCAGGAATGGGGTGTTGGTGTCTGTAATGGGTTGTTTTGTTACTGCCGTTTATTGTTTGGCTCAATTCTAAACCATTGGAGACTGCAACATATTCTTCATTGGAAGGATTGAAACGGGGTGTGGTAATATAAACATCCAATAAATCAATTTTATCTATCAAATCTTGTTTGCAAGGCCACCAAGCTTTAGCGCCAAAAGGCTCTGAAAGTGTCCACATCACAGGATCGCCATTGTGGGTGTCTATTTCAAAAGAACCAAACCCAGAACTTATAGGGTTTCCGGAATAACTGATTGAAAGTGAATCTAAAACCCCCTGGTTTTGCATTTGTGGCAATGTGATCACAACTTCATCATTATTGTTCTGTGTGAAAGAGAGCGGTGTGCCGCGCTGGGTTACTGAAGAAACGGTCATGTTGTTCACAAGTTCAAAAGTAACCGCATTTATGTTTTCTTTCGCTTCAAAATGTGAAGTGACCTTTCCGCTAATAAATGCTTGGGTTGGATCAACGTTCAATTCCAACCGGGCATATTTTAAGTCATAATTGCCAGTATTCATATTGCGTTGGGGAGTAAACATACCTGTTGCGGCTTTGGCTTCAGCCTCACTAATGTCATCGGTTCTAAAACTTTGAGAAAAGGAAAAAAGGGAGATTAAAAGTAAGCAGGGAAGTACTAATGCTTTCATTGTGTAATGTCTTTTTTAATTATTGTTTTGCCAAAATCAACGGAACGATTTCTGAAGGTGAAGACTGGAGAAACCAACGGGTTCATTTCAACGTGAAATTAGGATGTTAAATGTATCCATTTTTATATTATTAGGACTTATTTTTACGCCTAAATATGTTCTTTCAGTCTAAAATTTAACGCGATGCTTACTTTTTTCAAGAAATATAAATTCTTTGCAATTTTCTTTCTTATCCTTTCCATTATAATAATTACGGTGTTTTACCAAATAATGATACCCAAAAAGACATTGAAAGTTTACCAGCCCGCAGATGTTTCAGCTGAATTGGTGGATACCACACTTCAATATGTAAAAAAATATCACGTCATCTCAGATTTTAGCTTGACCAACCAAAACGGGAAGAAAATAACGCAAGAAGATTACAATGATAAAATTTACGTAGCAGATTTTTTCTTTACTACTTGCCAGACCATTTGTCCCATTATGACAGATAATATGGTGAAAATACAGGAAAAACTTAAAAATGATAATGAAATTTTATTGCTTTCGCATACAGTAACTCCTGAAATTGATTCCGTAGCCCAGCTTAAAAAATATGCGTTGGAAAAAGGGGTGAACGATTCAAAATGGAACTTGGTAACTGGCGATAAAAAAGAAATTTATAATCTAGCAAGAAAATCCTATCTCGTGGCCAAAGATGTTCCATATTCTGACAATGATCTAGTTCACACCGAAAACTTTGTGCTTGTTGATAAAAAGAAGCGAATTCGCGGTTTTTATGACGGCACCGATTCTGAATCTATTGAAAAGCTGTTGGAAGATATCAAAATTCTAAAAAAAGAATAGTAGCTTTTGTAATCATAATTCTTTTTCACAAACAAAAAATACCAAAAGGACTTTTTCCACGTCCTTTTTTCCTTTACTTTTGTCTTGTTTAAAATCAATCTAAATAAAAGATGGTTACAATCGCTTCATTAAAAAAAGGGCAGCGCGGCATTATCAAAGAATTTTCGGTAGATGTTGTACCCCTAAAACTTTTGGAGATGGGCTGTCTTCCGGGCAATGAGGTTTCTTTGGTGCAAATAGCTCCATTTAACGATCCATTATATTTGAACATAAACGGAAGCCATCTTGCCATTCGCAGGGAAACAGCCAGTAAGATTGAAATTGAACTGATATAGTTTAGTAATGGCAAAACACATAAATGTTGCACTTATTGGAAACCCAAATACCGGAAAGACCTCTGTATTTAACCGGCTTACGGGATTGAACCAAAAAGTGGGAAACTATCCTGGAATTACTGTTGAAAAGAAACAAGGCACCTGCAAGTTTGGCAGAGCCTGCAAAGTTCACGTTCTGGATTTACCCGGAACCTATAGTTTGAACGCCTCCTCAGTTGATGAAAATGTTGTTATTGAATTACTTCTGAATAAAAACGACAAAGATTTTCCTGATGTAGCCGTTGTGGTTGCAGATATTGAAAATCTTAAACGAAACCTGTTGCTTTTCACACAAATAAAGGATTTGGGAATTCCCACAATTCTCGCTATAAATATGTCCGATAGGATGAAACGCAAAGCAATTTCACTGAACGTTCCTTTGCTCGAAGAAAAATTAAAAACCAAAATTGCCTTAATTAGTTCCCGAAAAAATTTGGGTTTTGATTATTTAAAGGAATTGATTGAAGACTATAAGCACCTTTCCACAAAACCAAGCCTTAATGCATCTCGCATTTCCCCAGAATATTTTAACCGATTGCGAAAAGCCTTTCCAAACCAAGATCTTTATAAACTGTGGTTGGTAATAACCCAGGATGTAAATTTTGGAAAATTGGATCGAAATGAGTTGAAAGGCGTGGCTTCTTTTCAAACAGAATCTGTCAGCAACCTTAAACGGCTTCAGCAAAAGGAAACCGTTGCACGCTATCAGTTTATCAATGAGACCTTAAAGGAAACCCTTCATATAGATACTGCTAACGCAAAGGATTTAAGAAGCCGTTTGGATAGGGTTTTGACCCATAAAGTATGGGGGTACTTGATTTTCTTTGGAATATTACTCTTGATTTTTCAAGCGATATTTGATTGGAGTGCCTACCCGATGGATTTTATTGACAACACCTTTGCTTCTTTAAGTGAATGGACAAAAAATTCACTGCCAGCCGGAGATTTCACTAATTTGATTTCCGAAGGAATAATTCCTGGACTGGGTGGAATTGTAATTTTTATTCCACAGATAGCATTCCTTTTTCTTTTCATATCAATCCTTGAAGAAACAGGCTATATGAGCCGGGTGGTTTTTTTGATGGATAAACTGATGCGTCGTTTTGGGCTTAGCGGAAAAAGTGTTGTGCCATTGGTTGCTGGAACAGCCTGTGCAATTCCTGCAATTATGGCTACCCGTAATATTGAAAACTGGAAGGAGCGCTTAATAACAATTTTGGTAACGCCTTTCACAACCTGCTCCGCTCGATTACCTGTTTATTTGATTATAATTTCATTGGTAATTCCAGACACGCGCGTGCTCGGCATTTTTAGCTTGCAGGGCCTTACCTTAATGTTTATGTACATATTGGGCTTTGGCGCGGCAATTTTTTCAGCGTATCTGTTGGATAAAATACTTAAAATACGCTCCAAAAGCTTTTTTGTGGTCGAAATGCCCAACTACAAACTTCCGCTTCCAAAAAACGTATTGATTACAGTAGTTGAAAAAACAAAAGCTTTCGTTTTTGGTGCGGGAAAAATAATCCTCGCAATTTCTATTATCCTCTGGGTTTTGGCATCGTATGGCCCCGGTGATTTTAATAATGCAGAAGCAATTATTCAAAAAGAATATGCATCACAAAACCTTACTAAGGATGAAATTGCAATGCACGTAGATTCCTATAAATTGGAACACTCCTACATTGGCCATATTGGCCATGCCATTGAGCCAGCTGTTAGGCCTTTGGGTTATGATTGGAAAATCGGGATAGCTATAGTAAGTTCTTTTGCAGCACGCGAAGTATTTGTTGGAACACTCGCAACCATTTACAGCGTAGGCAGTGAAGACGAGCAAACTATAAAAGGTCGAATGGCTGCAGAGATAAACCCTATTTTGGGCGGCCCACTATTCAATTTTGCGAGCGGGGTTTCGCTATTGCTTTTTTACGCTTTTGCAATGCAGTGTATGAGTACACTAGCAATTGTAAAAAAAGAAACAAATAGTTGGAAATGGCCTATGTGGCAGTTGGTTGTGATGAGCGCGATTGCCTATGTGGTTGCTTTGGCTGCCTATCAATTTTTGAAATAGAATAAAATTTTTTTGTTATGCAAACCTTTCTTGTCTTAATAACATTCTTATTTGCAGTGTACTTTCTTATAACTAGGTTTGTTTGGAATCCCTTCCAAACAGAGAAGAAAAAAAATAAACCCGGAGATCATTCTGACTGCAACAAATGTAGTTTTCAATGATGAAATGAAACCGGGGGCACGTCACCCTTTTTTCTGAAATGCAATATTTGTAACTTGATTTTCTTTGGGGTATCTTTGCACAGTGCAAACAATATTAGTTTTAATAACATTTTCTATTGCAGCGGGCTTTTTAATTAAAAAGTTTGTTTGGAACCCTATTTTTGAAGTACGGCAAAATTCAAGCAGCACGCTGGATGGTGGTAAAACAAAATGTGGCAGAAAGGATTGTGGTTGCCATTAGTTAGTTATTTTTATCTTCACAAACCAATAAAACATAATTGTTTATTTTGCCCGCACTGTCTGATGTGGGATAAGGCTTTAAGGACAATCCGTTGATGGAAAAATTAGCGGAACTATAGAGGTTTGTGTTTTTTTCCTCTCCGCGTCTTACTTCACCAAAAATCATAAGCCTTTCTTCAGTATTTCCATTTGAAGTTACAGCAACTTTTATTATAGCACGTCCTGCCCAGATACATTGAACGCCAGTCGGGCAGCGTGAGTCTTCCACAACTTCCAAGAATTTTATGGAAACGCCTTTCAATACTATTTCTTTTCCAATTGGTATTTTCACACCTATTTTAGGGGTTTCTAAAGAATCATCTTGCCCAAAAGCAAAAGTTGAAAAAAGAATTATAATGGCTAAAAGTGATTTTTTCATTGTAGTAAGTTTTTCAATTTTAAAGATACATTAAAAAATAATGCCAGAAAATTTCAAAGCACAAAAGACAGTGTGCAAAATTTCTTCTAAACAATAAAAACGGGAATATTTACTCTATGCCGAACGCTGTCCACTGTTGTTCCGAACAATAAATCTTTTATGCCTGAGTGTCCGTGACCGCCCAAAACCAACAAATCATAATCAGCTCCATTAACGATTTTTGGAATTATTTTCTTTGGAGAACCAAATCCTAATTCAACCGAAACTTTAAAGCCTTTTGCATCTAATTTTTCTTTATACTTATCCAGAAATGCCTCGTCGCTCTCAGTTTCGTAATCATCAATTTCATCTCCATAAATCATTGCTCCAGGCGTTTCTACAATATGGATTAAGGTATATTCAGCATCTTTCCCACCAAGCTGCATGGCTGCGGAAATACTCTTCTCATCTGAGGTTGAAAAATCTACAGGAACCGCAATTTTTTTATAGGAAAGCGGTTTCGCCAATTCATCTACTTTGGCGTCCAGTATATGCGGAACCATTTTTCGTTTTTCCAATTTAATATCCTTTACAGTAGTTTTGAAAGTTATGTAAATCAATAAAACTGCCGCCCCGATTGCTGCTGGAATTACCAAAGTCCAAATATAGATTGGGTTTTTGGCAGTAATTAACCAACCGGTTATTTCATCATAAACCAATTTTGCATTCAACCCAACAATAATGATGGTTATAAGCCAAGAAGCTATTCGCAGTGGCCATGTAATGTGAAAGCCATTCATTAACTTTTTGCTACTAACGAAATGAATTAAAGGAATTATTGCAAAGCCAAGTTGAAGACTCAATACTACTTGGCTTAAAACCAGCAATTTTCCGGTGCCACTTTCCCCGAAATAAAATACAGTAAAAAGTGCCGGAATAATAGCAAGCATACGTGTAATCAATCTTCTAACCCACGGTTGGATACGTAAATTTAAATGGCCTTCCATAACGATTTGCCCTGCAAGGGTGCCTGTAAGTGTACTACTCTGACCAGCTGCAATCAATGCTATTGCAAAAAAGGCAGGGGCTAATTTTGATCCCAAAAGCGGTTCCAAAAGAGCGTGAGCGTCTTGTATTTCAGCAACTTCAAACAGTCCATTTTTGTGAAAAACGGCTGCGGCAAGTATTAAAATAGCAGCATTCACAAAAAATGCAAGATTGAGCGCTATGGCAGAATCTATAAAATTGAATTTTAAAGCTTGCTTGATTCCCTTTTTGGTTCGCTCTATTTTTCGGGATTGAACCAGCGAGGAATGAAGGTAAAGATTATGCGGCATAACGGTCGCCCCAATAATACCGATGGCAATATAAAGTGCGGTACTGTTGGGAAGCGAAGGAATAAAACCTGCCATAAGTTCGCCCATATCAGGCTTTGCAAAGAACATTTCGACCACAAAAGAACCGCCAATAATAAAAATGAGGCCTATAATAAAAACTTCCATCTTTCGCATTCCTTTGTTTAAAAGGAAAAGTAAAAGAAAGGTGTCTAAAGCAGTTATAGACACCCCCCAAATCATAGGTAGTCCAAAAAGTAAATTAAGACCGATGGCCATTCCAATTACCTCAGCTAGATCGCAGGCAACAATGGCAATTTCTGCAAGAATGTATAGTACAAAATTTACAAAAGGATTGTATGCTTCACGGGAAGCTTGGGCTAAATCCCTACCTCTTACAACGCCCAAACGGGCACATAGACTTTGGAGTAATAGTGCCATAATATTGCTCATTAGCAATACCCATATCAATTTATAGCCAAACTGGCTTCCTCCAGCAATATCAGTTGCCCAGTTTCCGGGATCCATATAACCAACACTTACTAAATAGGCAGGCCCCAAAAAAGCGAGTAAGCGTTTCCAAGGTGATTTTTTACCAGCGGTTTCAATAGTTCCGTGAACTTCCTCAAGTGATTTGTGCCTTCTTCTATCCATAGCTATTCTTGGATTTGAACGTATAGGTTTTCAGCAATTATATGCGAAATAAAAAACTGTTCGTTTCCTACTTGAATAATCATAGAACCATCAAAAAACTCTTTTCCCAAAACCTTTATTTTTGTGCCAATGCTTATTTTCTTTTTATCTAAATATTGAAGAAATTCAGCACTGGATTCTTTTACGCCCACACAAACACCTTGTTGGTTTTTTTCAATTTCTGAAAGTAATTTTTTTTCAGTTCGTTTTAAGACGCCGTGTTTATCGGGTATGGGGTCGCCGTGCGGATCAAAATCTGGGCTGCCCAGAAATTTATCAAGCCGTGTTATTAGCTCTTCAGATTGAATATGTTCCAACTGTTCCGCTATCTCGTGTACTTCATCCCAGTGAAAATTTAATTTTTCAACCAAAAAAACCTCCCACAGACGGTGTTTTCGAATTATGTTTATAGCAACTTTTTTTCCTTCGGCAGTTAATTGTACTCCTTTGTATCTTTTGTAGGTCAAAAGTTTTTTCTCGGCAAGCTTTTGAACCATATCTGTTACGGAAGATGGCTTTGTTTCAATACTTTCTGCAATGGCATTGGTACTCACTTCACCCTGAAGTTCGTGCTCCAAATGAAAAATGGCCTTGAGATAATTTTCTTCAGCTAAAGTAAACATAAGTACAAAAGTAAAAATATTTTTCTATTTATATGTATTTTATTTTTAGTCTAATCTAAAAATATAACAATATACTTATTGGCAGTTCCTCAATAGCTGCATTTTATTAAATTTTAAGAAGTAATTATTATTGAAAGCTAAAACCCGCGCTCTTTCTGAAGTTGCTCGTATGCTTCTTGGACTTTTTTAAACTTTTCCTCACCCCCTTTTTGGTGTGCCTCGTCCATATGTTGTAGTTTATCGGGATGGTACTTTTTCACCATCGTGCGGTAAGCGGTTTTTATTTCTGAAACGCTTGCGCTACGATCAATCTCCAAAATTTTGTATGCACTATCCGGATTTTTAAAGAACATTGCTTTTATACTTTCAAAATCTCGGGCATAAACTCCCAGAAACCCAGCAATTCGGTTTATCTCGTTTACTTCTGGAGTTGAAACATTACCATCTGCGTTTGCAATGCTGAACAGAAAATGAAGAATTTGCAAACGGCTCTCATAGCGGGTTCTTTGGCGTAAAAGCGTACAAATGTTTTGTGCAGAAATTTCACGTTTTTTTATTACTTCATTAAAAACTTTGAAAGTGGCATTCGCTCTTTCCCTCCCGTACGCTTGCACAAAATATTGCCTTACGTAATCCAGTTCGGTTTGGCTAACCTGGCCATCTGCTTTTATAACCAATGAGGCCAAAGAGAGCAAATTCAATTCAAAATCTGCGGGAGTAACTTGCTGTTGTGATGTTCCGAAAGAAGTTTGAAAGGTTTTGCCTTTTACACTGAGGTTATCTAATAAACTTCCTATAACAAAACCTGCGATAGCACCTGGAAGTCGATATACAAAATAACCAAGAACAGCCAAAAACCAACGAAGCATAGAATTGTAATTTTTCTTTTTTTGAGCCGACAAAGATAATCATTTTTATTGGCAGTTATTTTTATGAAAATTTTGAGTATTTGAAACTCAAATCAACAAAAGACTCCTAACTAAATTGGTTATCTTTGCAAACAAATTGTTACACATTTAAAACACTGATATTATGTATCCACCAGAATTAGTAAAACCTATGCGCGAAGACCTTACGAGAGTTGGTTTTTCCGAATTATATACAGCAAATGAAGTTGAGGAAGCATTAAAACAAGAAGGAACAACACTTGTTGTTGTAAACTCAGTTTGTGGTTGTGCTGCCGCCAATGCACGTCCTGGAGCTGCAATGTCACTTCAGAACGACAAAAAACCAGACCATTTGGTAACCGTATTTGCAGGTGTTGACCGCGAAGCTGTAGATGCTGCAAGAGCTAATATGGTTCCGTTTCCGCCAAGTTCTCCATCAATGGCTTTATTCAAAAATGGCGAATTGGTGCATATGTTGGAACGCCATCATATTGAAGGTCGCCCTGCTCAAATGATTGCCGAAAACCTAAAAAGCGCGTATAACGAATATTGCTAGTTTTTAAACCGTAATGTTATGAAAATGACAAAACCGTTTACTATTGTTATTGGAATCTTGGCGCTTGGCGCACTTATTTTCAATATCTATCAAAACCCGAAAGTTTCTCATTTATTCGGAAAGGAAATTAACGATTGGCTTTACAGAGCTTTTTGGTTAGTGATTGTTGCACTCTGCGTTTATAACTATATTTACATAGACCGAAATACCTTGAAAAACAAATCGAAATCGAAGCGTTGATTTTTTCAGCAATGAAAGTATAATTTAGCAAAAAGTAAAACCGTCTTTTTAAGGGCGGTTTTCTTACTTTTGAATGGAATGAAAGCACTATCAAAAATAATTAGCTATCCTTTTTCTATATTGTTTTACCTGCTTTTCGGTATTACGATTGTTTTTTTTCACCCAATACAATGGATTTGCTTCAATTGGTTTGGTTATAAAGCACACAAGAAAAGTGTGGATTATCTAAACTGGACACTGCTTCGCTGTTTGAATGTTTTAGGGACCACATTCCAAATCGATATTAACACCAGTATTCCGAATAATGTTCCTATTATAATAGTATCGAACCACCAAAGTATGTGGGATATTTCACCAATTGTTTGGTATTTGAGGAAATATCATCCAAAATTTATTTCGAAAGTAGAATTAGGGAAAGGAATTCCTTCCATTTCTTATAATCTTCGGCATGGCGGTTCTATTTTAATAGATCGGAAAAATCCACGGCAGGCAATTGTTGAAATGGTGAAGTTTTCCAAATATCTCCAAAAGTTTAATCGTAGTGGTGTTATTTTCCCTGAAGGTACACGAAGTAAAACCGGCGTACCAAAAGCTTTCCGAAGAACAGGATTGCAAACACTTTTCAAAAAAATACCTAACGGTTACGTGCTTCCTGTTACCATCAATAATTCATGGAAATTGCAGCGTTGGGGAATGTTTCCAATACAAATGGGCGTCCGG
>JAGQYY010000012.1:0-30346 GCA_020435825.1 Aequorivita sp. | reverse complement strand
TAAATACCATAGCTTTTGTAAAAGAAGAGTTGCAAAACGCCGAAGGCGGCCACGATTGGTTCCATATTGAACGGGTCTATAAAAATGCGATGCTTATTTCAGAAACTGAAAAAGTTGATAAAACTGTTGTCGTTTTGGGCGCATTGCTCCACGATATAGCCGATTCAAAATTCCACGGTGGTGATGAGTCCGTTGGGCCAAAAAAAGCACGACAATTTTTAAATTCCCAAAACATTTCAGAAGAAACGATCGAACATATTATAAAAATTATTGAAAACGTTTCTTTTAAAGGCGGAAATAAACATCAGGAATTTCATTCAAAAGAATTGGGCGTGGTTCAGGATGCCGATAGACTTGATGCATTGGGAGCTATTGGAATTGCGCGTACTTTCAATTACGGCGGTTTTAAAAATCGAAAGCTTTACGATCCTGAAATAAAACCAAATTTAAATATGACAGCTTCGGAGTATAAAGCTTCCGATGCACCTACTATCAATCATTTCTACGAAAAACTACTGCTTTTAAAACAGCTAATGAATACCAAAACAGGCCGAAAAATTGCTGAAGAAAGACATCAATTTATGGAAACATTTCTACAACAATTTTATGCTGAATGGGAGGGAAAAAAGTAATTTTTATAACAACTTCATCTGCGGGTTTTTAAGCTGCAGAAAATGTGAGGCATCCAGCGGTTCAACTTTTCTATCCTTTAAATATTTCTTTTTGGCAATTGCCATTGTATTTTTTACTTGTTCGCTTACTGTTCCTTCGCCTTTCATCCGTCGTCCCCAATTGCTGTCATTGAGTTTTCCTCCGTGGCATTCGGCAATTTGGTTCAATATTCTTTCTGCTTTATCGGGAATGGTTTTGTGAGCCCAATCGGTAAAGATTTCAGCAATTTGTCCGTTCAATCTCACAATTGTGTAACCCACATCCACTGCGCCCAGTTCTGCTACTTTTTTTACCAAAGGAAGAATCTCGTGGCTGTTAAGTGAAGGAATAATCGGAGCCATCATCACCCGAACTGGAATGCCATTTGCTGAAAGCGTTTCCACGGTTTTCAGGCGTTGTTTTATGCTTGCCGTGCGCGGTTCCAGCAATCTACGAGTATCTTCGGAAAGTGAAGTGATGGAAATGTTGGTTGAAATAATATTAAGTTTTGCCATTTCTTTCAAAATATCGAGGTCTCGAAGTATCAAGGAATTTTTGGTGATTATGCCCGTTGGGTGTTTCCATTTCAGCATGACTTCCAAACATTTTCGGGTGATTTTCAGTTTGCGCTCCAGCGGTTGATAACAATCCGTATTTCCCGAAAAAACAATAGTATTTCCCTGCCAATTCTTTGAAGTTATTTTTTCTTCCAACAGTTTCGGCGCATTTTTTTTGAAAAGAATATTCCGCTCAAAGTCAAGACCAGCGCCATATCCCCAATATTCGTGGCTGTTTCGGGCGTAGCAATACACACAACCGTGTTCGCAACCTTGGTACGGATTTGCAGAAAAACCCATGCCAACGTCCGGACTATCTACTTTGTTTACAAATGTTTTCGGGAAAACTTCTAAGTATTTTGTTTTGTTTTTGTCTGCTTCCTCGCCTTCCACTTCACAGAAATTAAGGAAATCATCCAGCACTTCGTGGCTGTTCTCGAAGAAACGGTTGTGTACATTTTTCTGGGCACCACGGCCTTTGAGGAAATCAGCGGACATAAAAAAACTTTGAAGATTGGGTTTCTTCAAAGTTAATTATTATTTGGAAATATTCCTTTTATACTTGGATATAATCCTATTTTTATTTTACTTTCCAGTAAATTCCGCCTTCCGTTTTTCAAGAAATGCCTGCGTTCCTTCCTTAAAATCTTCGGTTCCAAAACAATTTCCGAATTCCTCAATTTCCACTTCAAAACCATTTTCGCCATCTTCAAAATTTGCATTTATTGCTCTAATTGCAGAGGCAATAGCAACGGAAGAATTTTTCATAATCTTCGCGGCTATTTTTTCAGCAAATTCAAGCAATTCTTCGGGAGTTGTTACGTGGTTTACCAAACCATATTGCAGCGCTTGGTTGGCGTCTATCATTCCTGCTGTCATTATTAGTTCCATCGCGCGGCCTTTGCCTACCAATTGTGGCAAACGCTGTGTGCCGCCATACCCGGGAATTACACCCAACGAAACTTCTGGAAGCCCCATTTTTGCATTGTCGGAAGCGATACGGAAATGTGCCGCCATTGCCAGTTCTAGTCCGCCGCCAAGGGCAAAACCGTTTACTGCTGCAATTACTGGTTTTGAAAAATTCGCCACAAAATCAAACAATAATTCCTGACCTTTTGCTGCCAGTTTTCCACCTTCTTCCACCGAAAAATCTGCAAATTCGCTAATATCGGCACCGGCTACAAATGCTTTATCTCCGCTTCCGGTAATAATTACAACTTTCGTTTTTGATGAATCCTCGGCTGCTTCGAGTGCATTGTGCAATTCTTGGATTGTTTCACGATTCAATGCATTTAATTTTGAAGGGCGATTGATAGTGATAGTGGTGATGCCGTTTTCGGTTTCGGAAAGTATGTTTTGGTAGTTCATTTTAATTTTATTTTGATGAAATAAATTTGATTTGTCACGCTGAGCTTGTCGAAGCGCAATTGTTGTAGGCCTTCGACAGGCTCAGGCTGACAGGGGTCTTTCTTTTTTGCAAAGCTACTAAAAACCTTAAAGCATTGCTGGAAACGAAACTTTAAAAGTGGTTTTTTCTTCGGTAGAATCCAATGTTATTGTTCCGCCGTAAGTTTCAACTATATTTTTTACCATTCCTAAACCAAGGCCCATTCCACTGGTTTTTGTTGTGAACTGTGGCTCAAAGATGCAAGATTTGTTTTCTTCTGGAACACCAATACCGTTGTCAGTTACCATAATATTCACGAAAGTTCCTTCTGTTTTTACCACAACATCAATGCGGGGCTGTGGCGGGTTTTTTTGGGCGATAGATTGAATACTGTTTTTAACCAAATTGGTAACTACACGAATAAGTTGTGTTCTGTCAAATCGTGCGCGAACTTTATCTACTTCTGAAAAGAAATAGATATAATCTTCATTAAAAATATCCAGTGCCAACTTGCTTATTTTTACCACATTCAAGGTTTCATCTTGCTGTGCCGGCATTTTTGCATACGTTGAAAAGGCAGATGAAATAGAGCTTAACGTATCAATTTGCTGAAGCAATGTATTTGTATATTCCGCCATTTTTTTCTCTATTTCGGGATCGTTTTGATCGAATTTTCGTTGAAAGCTTTGCACCGTAAGACGCATTGGTGTGAGCGGATTTTTAATTTCGTGCGCCACTTGTTTGGCCATTTCGCGCCAAGCGGTTTCTCGTTCGCTTGCTGCAAGTTGCACGGCACTATTTTCCAGCTCATCGATCATCCCGTTATAAGCGTTCACAATTGTGGAAATCTCGGTTGGAGTATCACTGAGGTGGATTTTTTTGTTTCGGGTATCGAAACGGGTTTCGGAAAGTTTTTCACTTATTTCGTTAAGTGAACGCGTAATGTATTTTGAAAGAAAATACGAAATTGCAACAGCGGTCAGTAGCATAAAGAAGTAGGCAAGGCCCAATCTATAAAGATATTCCGTAAGTTCATTATTAATAAAACCGTCATCTTCAATATAGGGCAAATTGAGTATTGCCAAGGGTTTAAAATAACTGTCTGTAATGTAAGTATAGGAAGATTGATATTTTTGCCCACCCTCATCAAATTCTTTTATAAAACTTTTTGTGGGTGAATTTTGAAGCTTTTCCAATACAACCTCAGGGATTTTTGGAGAAACGGTATCCTTAAAAAAGGAAGGTCTTGAGGATTTTAAAAGATTTCCTTCAAGATCATACAGAAAGATTTCAAGCCCGTGTATATCCTTGATTTCGTATATTTTATCCTTAAAAATCAAAGGAATTTGGTTTGTTTCTTCAGGATAGGTTGTGTTGTCCAATATGTATTTTATGTTTGCCCTAATTGCCGCTTCTTTGCGCAGTAAACGGTCGCGGTGATAATCTTGTGCTTCTTCTTTGTATTGATAAACAGTAACAATAGCAATAAGCACAGAAGCCCCAATAACCAAAAGGAGCATGGAAAGAAAGATTCGGGTTCGAAGCGATTTTTTGTAAAAGCGCATTTACAGTAATTTGAAGAATGAAAGATAGCAATAATCGAACCTAAAAGGAAAATTCCAAATAACAAATCCCAAAATCCCAAAAGTAAAGTTCGGTGGGTGAGCTGGATCTAAGCTATTTCTCCCGAATTCGTTTGTAAATTTTATAGCCCAACATCAATAAGATAGCAAACACGATTATACCTACGGTTCCGTAGATCCAATTGGTGCCATCTTTTAAAATAACCAAAAAAACCACGGCAAAAAGTATGATTGTTGGCACTTCATTAAAAAGACGCATATAATTTGACGAATGTTTCACCACGCCGTTTTGAAGTTGTTTAAAAATTTGGTTACATTTAAAATGGTAGATTATCAAAAGCACTACAAAAACCAATTTTACATGCATCCAAGCATCGCCCAAAAAAAACATACGCATGTAAAGCAGCCAAATTCCGAAGAAAAGGGCCAAAATCATTGACGGCCATGTAATGATATTCCATAAGCGAGAAGCCATTATTTTAAGCTGTTCTCCCAAAATTTCTTTGTCTGGAGAAGGTTTTTGGGAAGCTTCAATTTGATATACAAACAGCCGCACAATATAAAAAAGCCCCGCAAACCAAGTGATGATAAATATTAAGTGAAGCGATTTTATGTAAGGATAATATTGTTCCATTTACAGCTTGGTTTTCTAAAAACTTGACCGTAAAGATACCTAATTAATCAATTAACGGGAGTTGTCAGTTATTTAATGAATTTCTGCAGAAAAATTACCTTCGGTAATCTCATAGGTTACATCCGGTTCGTTTGGATCCCGACGCTTTGCCATAAAATTGAAAGTACCTTCAATAATTTTGGCAGTTACATTTAACGAATTGATAGTCATTGTTCCCGATTCTGATCTATAGCCCAATGATTCAAAATTTGGGTGGTACAATCCTTTATAATCTGTAGAAGTCCCCAATTCATAATTACCAACGGTTATATCTCACGGAAACTCCAATGATACCCTTTCATCATTGCCACAACCAACTGAAACTAAAGTTAAAAGGGCAATCAAGCTAAACTTCATCAATTGTTCTTTCATATAATTTTTTAAAAAATCCATAAAAAAAAGCACCCTATGTGCCAAACGCTTGAAAATATCTTTTTATATGTGCTAAATCACCTCAAAAAATTACATAACGCTCCGTACAGTGAAAATGAATCTTTCATTTCGAGATAATCAGACTGAAAAATCAGCCCTATTGGTGCATTATGTAAATTAGCTTTTTTCATTATGGTGCTAATGTTTGATACTTTTTGGCTGATTTCCAAATGTTTAGCGAATGGATTTTATAAATACAATCCGAGTTTGATTTTCCAATACGGAATTTTCTCTTCAAAAAATTCAAAATACGGTTTTAGCGCTTCTGGATTTTCAAGGGTTTTTCGGGCAGTTTTAATTTGCTGAATTTCTTTGGAAGTAATGAACTGCGAAAAATTGATATCTGTTCCTAATTGATGCATTTTTATGAAATGTCCATAAACTGAATCTTCGGAAAGCCCACGTTTCTCAGCAATTTCGGCAACCGAAAGATTTTCATCCTTAAACATTTTGAAACTGCGTTCATGCGTTGGCAAATTATTTTCTAAACCATCCAAATGTTTATTTATTACTTTTAGAAAATCATCAGCATACTTTTCTAATTTTGTTTGACCAACTCCTGAAATTTCTGAAAATTCTTCACGTGTTCTCGGCTTTTTGGATTCCATATCCTCTAAAGTAGCATCGCTGAAAACCACAAAAGCAGGTTTGTTTAGCTCAAGGGCCAATTTCAAACGAAGCTCCCGTAGTTTATCAAAAAGTTCAGCACGTTTTCTTTTTACTTTTTCTACTTCTGCTTTTTCTTTTTTCTGGATTATGTTTGCCAACCGAACTTTTTTGCCTTCAAACAAAACTTTTTTTGCGAAAGGCGTAAGCAATAAGCGTCCGTTTTCGTGAAAATAAATTTGCAAAACGCCTTGGTTTAAAAGTTGAATGGCATATTGCTGCAAATCACGCCACGAAATGTCTTTTGCTGCGCCAAATGTTTTTATGTTTTGATAGCCTTTGTCGTAAACTTGTGCATTTTGTGAACCTCGTAGAACATCCAAGACCATCCCCAATGCTTCCTGTTCTTGTAATCGTGCAACGGCAGAGCATATTTTTTGCGCGATTAAAGTTCCGTCAAAATATTTGGGAGGTGTTTTACATATATCGCAGTTGCCACAATCTTCTGTGATGTGTTCCCCAAAATAACCGAGCAACGCTTTTCTTCTACAGCTCAGCGCTTCCGCGAATTGTTGCATACGTTCAAGTTTAGCTAATTGATACGCTTCGGTTTCGGAGCCTTCAGCAAATTTCCGAAGCATTATAATATCGGAAAAACTGTAAAAAAGGATGGTATGGGAAGGCAAGCCATCTCTTCCGCTACGGCCAATTTCTTGATAATAGCCTTCAATATTCTTTGGCATATTATAATGAATTACCCAGCGCACGTTGCTCTTGTCGATGCCCATTCCGAATGCTATTGTGGCCACAATTATGGGTGTAATGTCATTTAGAAAATTATCTTGGATTTTAGTTCTCTCTTCTGAAGTTAAACCAGCGTGGTATGCTTCGGCTTTATAACCTTTAGATCTTAGTGTTACCGCTAGTTTTTCGGTGCTTTTTCTGCTTAAACAATAAATGATCCCGCTTTCATTAGAATGGTTTTTCAGAAAACCCAAAATCTGTTTGTTGCGGTTTTGGCCAGGGCGAACATCCAAATACAGATTGGGCCTGTCAAAAGAAGCAATAAATGTTTTGGCTTCGGGAATTGACAGTTGTGCAGCAATATCTTCGCGAGTGGCACGGTCTGCTGTTGCTGTCAATGCTATAAGCGGAACATTTGGAAATTGTTCCTTCAAACTTTTCAGTTGCGTATAAGCTGGGCGAAAATCATGGCCCCAACTAGAAATGCAATGTGCTTCGTCAACGGCGAAAAGACTTATTTTTATTGAATTGAGAATAAAATTTAACTGTGGAAGACTTTCGGGAGCTACATATAGCAACTTTAATTTTTCATTTTGCAGCTCTTTTAAAACTTGTTGTTGTTCTTCGTAAGTTTGGGAACTATTGAAAAAAGTTGCAGAAATTCCATTTGCTTTTAAAGCATCCACTTGATCTTTCATTAAAGCAATTAGTGGAGAGATAACAATTGCAGTTCCTTCCATTGCCAATGCCGACAATTGAAAACATAAAGATTTACCCCCGCCAGTGGGCATAATGGCAATGGTGTCTTTTTTATCTAATACATTATTTATAATTTCTTCCTGATTTGGAAGAAAATTCTCGTAGCCAAAATGCGTTTTGAGGAGATCGAACTTGTCTTGCCGGGCAGTTGTTTCCATTTTTGTAAAAATAAAGATTTGAAAGGTAAAAAGCCCCCACCAAAAGTGAGGGCTTGATTGGCTGGTCATTTTATTTACTCCCCAGCATGACCAGCTCGTTGCAAAATACTTCGGTTATATAATGTTTGTTACCTTCCTTGTCGTCCCAGGAACGATTGGTAAGTTTGCCTTCAATTACAATTTCCTGCCCTTTGGTAATATAATTTTCTACAATTTTTACCAAACCGCCTTTTACCACTATATTATGCCAATAGGTACGTTCTACTTTCTGTCCTTCTTTGTTTTTGTAACTATCATCTGTGGCCATTGAGAATTTGGCCATTTTGTTGCCATCGGCAAAAGTTACAATTTCTGGGTCTTGGCCCAATCTTCCAATCAACTGTACTTTGTTTCTAAGTGCGTTCATGATTTCTAATTTTTAATGCCTGCCTGACGCAGGCGGGTTAAACAATTGATACTATCGAACTTCATTTTATTCGACAGGACAAACTTACGCTGGCTTCCAAATTCTAGTTGGTTGTTACTTGCTTACTTTCGTTTATAGTTGTTTGTAAACGTTTGTAAATACTTATTTTAACATAAATAACTGCATTTCAATATTTTACATTGTCATCTTCTTAATTGAAATTTCCGTGTTTTAATCACTTAAAAATCAACTTCTTCGGATATATTAAAGAAATAGTTTATGAACAGCAACAGATTGGAAGCTTTTAGCGATGGAGTACTCGCCATTATAATTACAATTATGGTTTATTAACTAAAGGTGCCGCGCGGATCAGATTTAGAGGAACTATAACCTTTATTGCCTGTATTTTTGAGTTACATTCTTTTTTTTATTTATGTCGGGATTTATTGGAACAACCACCTGCCGGAACACTATATATTTTAGTGGCTTTAATATGGTTGATACCCGATAAAAGAATAGAAATTACTTTTAAGGAAAAGAAATTCTTACCAGTTTTGTCCTTTCAATTTCATTGCAGCCCTTAGTACATCACTTTGACTTATTTGTCCGGCTAACTTGCCGTTCTCCAAAATTGGGAAACGACGGTGTTTTGATTCCAAAAATTTATTGGCCGCATCCAGCACGTTCATATCTCCATCAATGGTATCTACGTTTTTGATCATGTGCTGTTCTACTTTAACGTCCTCCATAGGATGGTTGTGGTAGCGGGAATCGCTAAGTTGTTTCATACAATCGCCTTCGGAAATAATCCCGACCAATTCATTTTTGTCGTTAACCACAGGGCCACCCGAAATCCTTTTTTTTAAAAGCACCTCCATAACCTCCAAAATGGACTGCTCAGGTCTGAAAGTGGTCAAATTACGTGTCATATAATCGGAAACCTTTATTTTTTCCGAAAAACCTTTTTGGGGCTTTGCCCTTCTGCCAATAAAACTTTTAATTCCCATAATATCAAATTTTTGCGAACTTCTAAGATAGTCAATTTTATCAAACCGCAGAAATCTAAGTATTGCTTAGAAAAAAATCCTTTCATTTAAAATTGTATTTTTAACAACCTAAACTTCCCAACCATGAAAAAAATTGGCGCTGTTCTTTCGCTCTTGCTTATAATTACTTTAGTTTTTTATAGTTTTTATGGATTGGCGCCACATTACAATGGAGATGAAACGGCTCCCGCTATTGAATTTTCTGTAGATAGAGCGCTACAGCCTTTAAGCGAAATTTCAAAAAAACCTCATTATTTAGGCTCTGAGGACCACGAAGAAGTCCGTGAATTTTTAATTTCGGAATTGCGGAAATTAGGGCTCGATCCACACATCCAAAAAGGCTTTAGCCTAAACCCAGAATCGAAAACACTGGACAAGCCCATAAACATTATCGCCCGAATAAAAGGTTCTGGAGAAGGAAAAGCATTACTGTTGCTTTCACATTATGATAGTGCCCTTGTTCCATCTTTTGGCGCAAGCGATGCCGGAAGTGGCTTGGTTACAATTTTAGAAAGTGTCCGCGCTTTTTTGGCTTCCCGGGCGCAACCAAAAAATGACATTATCATTCTTTTTTCCGATGCCGAGGAAATCGGGCTGGATGGGGCCAAACTTTTTGTCAATGAACATCCATGGGCAAAAAATGTAGGATTGGTGCTCAATTTTGAAGCGCGCGGCAGTAGCGGACCCAGCAATATGATTTTGGAAACCAACGGGGGAAACTCAAAATTGGTAAAGGAATTTATAGCGGCAAATCCAGATTTTCCCGTGGCTTCCTCATTGATGTACAGCGTTTACAAAATGTTGCCCAATGATACAGATTCCACTGTTTTTAGGGAAGATGGCGATATACCTAGTTATTTCTTCGCCTTTATTGACAGCCATTTTAACTATCACACTGCAAACGACACATTTTATAACCTAAGCAGAAACAGCCTTGCGCACCAGGGCAGTTATCTATTACCGCTTCTCCATTATTTTGCCGATGCAGATCTTTCTAATTTAAAAACCGAAGCTGATGATGTTTACGTAAACCTTCCTTTGGTAAAAATGATAAGCTACCCTTTTTCATGGATTTTGCCGATGCTCATTTTAGCAACATTACTATTTCTTTATTTAATTTTTTATGGACTTCACAAAAGAAGATTGAACGCAAAAACAATTGCTTTAGGCTTTGTTCCACTTTTGCTTTCACTAATAAGTTGTGGAATTGTTGGCTTTTTTGGTTGGAAATTGATTTTGGCACTCTATCCACAGTATCTCGAAATCCAGCAAGGTTTTACTTATAACGGACATTGGTATATTGCGTTTTTCGTTTTTCTCTCATTGGCGATCACATTTGCGATCTATAAAAAATTCACCAAAAAATTCAATGTGCCTTCATTTTATGTAGCTCCTTTGTTTTTCTGGCTTTTAATAAATGCGGCCGTTTTTATAATCTTGAAAGGTGCGGCATTTTTCATCATTCCTGTATTTTTTGGGCTCTTGTCATTTTTTGTGATGCTTCGGCAAGAACGCCCCAACCTTTTGGCAATGGCTCTTTTGGCAGTACCGGCAATTTTTATTTTTGCGCCGCTTATTCAATTTTTTCCAGTTGGTTTAGGCTTAAAAATGCTTGTGATTAGTTGTGTTTTCACTCTTTTGCTTTTTGCTTTATTGTGGCCGGTTTTTGGGTATTATAAAGGGAAAGGATTACTTTCAGTTCTTTGCTTCCTACTTGCAATATTTTTCTTTATCAAGGCGCATTCAAAAAGTGATTTTTCCGAAGAACGGAAGAAACCAAACAGCCTCGTCTATTATAAAGATGCCGACGCCAACAAAACCTATTGGCTCACATACGATAAAGAAATAGATGAATGGACACAGCAATATTTAGGTGAGAAACCCGAAACAGCATCCAATATTTTAGATGAAGTAGCTTACAATAAATACGGCGCTAATTTTAGTTATGCAGCAGCAGCCCCCGAAAAGAACATTCCAGATTTTGAAGTGATTTTAAAGCAAGATACCTTGGTTGAAAACCTCCGGAATGTTATGTTTATAATTGTTCCGAAGCGCAGCGTGAACAAGATAGATTTGTACCGTGTTGAGAATACAAATTTTAAATATTTAGAATTCAACGGAAAAAGAGCTATAGGTTTAGATTCTATAAAGGATTATCGCGGCACCAAAAACAACGCGCTCATCAACTATTATGTTTCGGAAAATGATTCTCTTAAAGTAAATTTTTCTGTGGAAAAAGATGCTTCTGTTTCTTTCAAAGTGATGGAATATTCTTTTGATTTGATGACCGATCCACAATTCAATATTGCAAAGCGGCCCGATTATACTATGCCGAAGCCTTTTGTCATTACAGATGCGCTTGCGGTGAAACGTACCTTTTCTGTAGATTCCTTAAGAGTGGAAATTGCAGATACAATTAATACCAATCCAGAAATTATTTTGAATGATAAATAAAACAATAGCGATTGCTGGCCTGGGATGGCTTGGGCAACCTTTGGCCTTTCGCTTGGCTACATTGGGCTATACAGTAAAGGGCTCGGTGACTTCTGTGGAAAAAGCTACCTTATTGCAGCAAAACGGTTTTGACGCCTATCCAGTGGAAATTTCAGAGAATGGAATTAAAGGCGAGGTAAAAGCACTGCTAAACAATGTGGATTGTTTGATAATAATGATTCCACCCGGTCTTCGGAAAAATACGGGTGCAGATTATGTTTTGAAAATGGTTCATTTGCTGGAAGCGATAAAGCAAGCTTCAGTTTCGAAAATTATTTTGGTTAGCAGTACTTCGGTGTATGATGATTCGCAGGGGAACGTAACCGAAAAAGACGTACCAAAGCCCGAAACCATTTCGGGAAAACAATTGCGGCAAGTGGAAGAATTATTTTTTAATTCGGAAGAATTACATACCACCATTGTGCGTTTTGGCGGATTGATCGGTGGAAGCCGGCAGCCTGCAAAATATTTGGCGGGACGCAAGGATTTGGCAGATGGCAATGCACCTGTAAATTTGATACATCGTGATGATTGCATTTCTATTTTAATTGAAATTTTAAAGAAAGATGCTTTTGGAAAAGTATTTAACGCTGTAAACCCAAAGCACCCCAAAAAAGCTGTTTATTATATTCAAAAGACAAAAGAGCTTGGGCTGGAGCCACCTACTTTTGCGGAAGCAGTTTCAAACGAAACATTTAAAAAAGTAGATTCAGAAAATTTGAAAGCTATTTTGAATTATTCTTTTAAAGTTTCTATATGAACTCATCTTGACTTCTATGAAAAAAGGAGCTTTTTACGGCTCCTTTTTCAATCAATTAAAATACTTTAAAAAATTACCAAATACGTACTCTGTCATCTGGAGCAAGATACATTGGGTCTCCTTCTTTAATATCAAAAGCTTCGTAGAAAGCATCAACATTCAATAAGGGTTGTGTGGCGCGAACCATTCCGGGAGAGTGCGGATCGGTTTTTACTTGGTTGCGCAGTGCCTCATCGCGAGATTTTGTGCGCCATACGGTGGCCCAGCTCATAAAGAAACGTTGCTCTGGTGTGAAACCATCAATATTATCTGGACGGCCATTTTCCTTATAAAAACGTTGCAAACCATCATAAGCACCTAGTACACCGCCAAGGTCGCCTATGTTTTCGCCCAAAGTGAATTTTCCATTGATGTAAACACTGTCTAAAACTTCAACATTGCTGTATTGGTCTGCAAGCTTATCCCCGCGTTCGGTAAAGTTTTCAAGATCTTTATCCGTCCACCAGTTCACCAAGTTTCCGTTGGCATCAAAACGCGAACCGCTGTCATCAAATGCGTGAGAAATCTCGTGGCCAATTACTGCACCAATTCCACCGTAGTTCACTGCTTCATCGGCTTTATAATCGTAGAAAGGTGGTTGAAGGATTGCTGCCGGGAAAACGATTTCGTTATTGAATGGATTGAAGTAGGCATTAACCGTTTGTGGGCTCATTCCCCATTCTGTGCGATCTACAGGCTCGTCAATTTTATCAAGATTATCCTTAAAATTCCAAGTTTGAACCGCAACCATATTATCATAATAGGTATTGCCCGGCTTCACTTCCATAGAAGAATAATCTTTCCACTTATCTGGATATCCAATTTTTACAGTGAATTTGTCCAGTTTTTCGATTGCTTTCACTTTTGTGCTGTCGCTCATCCAAGTTAACGCATTGATTCGGTCTTTGTAGGCCGCAATCACATTAGCAATCATTTTTTCTGCTTTTTCTTTTGCTTCTGGCGGGAACATTTCATCTACATAAAGTTTTCCCAAAGCTTCGCCAACACTTCCGTTAACTGTGGCAAGGGCACGTTCAGTAGCAGGTTTTTGTTTTTTGGTTCCTTTAAGTGTGGTTTCATAAAAATCAAAACTCGCTCTGTCAATATCGGTAGTTAACATTCCTGTAGCGCTGTTCAAGGTTGACCAACGCATTACGGTTTTCCAAGTGTCAAAATCTGGTTTCGCGAACATTTGCTTCAAAGTCTCCATATATTTGGGTTGCATCACGATAACAGTGTCCATTTTTTTGGTAACGCCCATACCTTTGAAAACCTCTTGCCACTGAAGTTGAGGAAGCATATTTTGTAATTCGGCAATGCTTCTTGGGTTGTTGAAGTTTCTGAAATCACGGCTCGCAACTTTATCCAGTCTTGGAGTAGCAAGTTTTGTTTCAAAAGCGAGAATGGTCTCAGCTTGTTTGTGGGCAGATTCTTCAGTATCACCCAAAAACTGGAGCATACGTGTAATGTGGTCCACATACTGCTGACGGATTTTTACCGAAGCAGGATCCGTATTGGTATAAAAATCACGATCTGGAAGGCCCAAACCTCCTGGAGTAATATATGCCGAATTCATAGCACTATTGCTGGGGTTTGAAAAAGCCGCAAGACCCAAAAACGGTTGTGAAACGGCAACGGCATCTTCACTTATTAATTTTTGAAAATCTTCCATGCTGTTAATAGCTGCAATTTTTTCAAGTGTTGGTTTTATTGGATCAATACCGGCTCTATTTCTTGCAACAGTGTCCAATTTAGATTCATAAATCATCAAAGCTTTGGCTTGGTCTGTTTCGGGAGCATATTTTCCGCTTTCTTTTGCTTTTGCCAAAATGTTAAGCATATCGGCATCGGTCTTTTTTCTAAGAATGGTGAACCCGGCCCAACTTGTTTGATCGTCTGGAATCTCATTGTTTTTCATCCAGTTTCCGTTCACGTAGTTGTAAAAATCTGCTTTTGGACTTACCGTGGTATCCATGTTTGCAAGAATAATTCCGTGTGGTTCCGTGTCTGCTACAGCCACATCAGTTTTTTCTTTACAAGCGGTTGCGGCTACTGCAACTACTGTAAAGACCAAAAAAGGTTTAAAAAAATTAGTTTTCATTATGTCGTTTTGGTTTAAAATATTTGATGTTTGAACTTATACTGAAAGTATAAGTTGTTCTTTTTCTTTGATTGTTACACTTTTTTGTTCTTTTTGTCCCGAAGTTCCAAGTCCATAATGGAATCTTTATAGCGCTGCTGCTTTTTAAGTTCTTTTTCTTCGTCTTCCTTTCTTTGGAAATCAATATTATCTTTTTGAAATTTCTCGTTCAATTGAACGATCAGGTTCTTTACTGCATCATTCAATTCATCCATTGAATTTTGAACTTTCAGAGAGTCAATAGTTGCTTGGTGCGAAGCTTGAAAGAGCAGAGCAGAACGGGTTTTAAGAACCAACAATCTGCTGTTGATCGGTTTGGTGTTTAAAGTGTCTGGAATATTCTTTAAAAGCGAATCGGAATATTGCTTTAAAAGCTCAGAACGGTTACGCAGGTCTTGGTAATTGCTGCCGTTCACATTTTTTGCTTCGGAAAGAAAATCTTCCAAAACGCCCCAATGTACAGCCTGTTCCTTTGCTGGTGCAGAAAGTTGCGGAAATTCAAAACCTTTATTGCCAAAAACTATGGAGGTGTCGAAAGAGGATGATTGGTTTTGGTTTTCTTCGGAAGAATTTCCACAGGAAAAAGTGAAACCAATAATTAATAAAACAGGAATTATAAACTTCATAAAGTATAAAAGAGGCACAAAGATACTGGTTATTAACCAAATGGCACATAAAATTTTTAAATGCTGAAAGAGCTGATATTATGTATATTTACACTTCATTTTTTAAAAGATTAAACGGATGAAAAAGCGGATCTTGATTATTGGTGCTTGCGGACAGATTGGTACTGAGTTGACGATTTATCTACGAAATAAATTTGGAAAGAACAAAGTGATAGCGAGCGACATCCGCGAAGGTGATGAAGGGCTAATGAAAAGTGGTCCCTTCGAAATTTTGGACGCCATGGATTACAATGCTATTGAAGAAGTTGTAATTCGACACGAAATCACTGATGTTTATTTAATGGCGGCAATGCTTTCTGCCACGGCAGAAAAATTCCCAATGAAAGGTTGGAACCTGAATATGAATTCACTCTTTCACGTTTTGAATTTGGCTAAGGATAAAAAAATTGAGAAAATATTCTGGCCTTCCAGTATTGCAGTTTTTGGCCCCACAACTCCTAAGATAGATACCCCGCAACGAACAATCATGGAGCCCAGTACTGTCTATGGCATCAGCAAGCAAACAGGAGAGCGTTGGTGTGAATATTACTTCAACCGTTATGGGGTAGATGTTCGCAGCATCCGTTATCCGGGGCTTATAAGTTATAAAACGCTTCCGGGAGGCGGAACTACGGATTATGCCGTAGATATTTACCACAAAGCCTTGAAGCACAAAAAATACATTTGCTTTTTAAATGCCGAAACAACACTGCCAATGATGTTTATGGATGATGCCATAAATGCTACAGTAAGCATAATGGAAGCTGAGAGTGAAAAGGTTAAAATACGCAGCTCTTATAATCTTTCGGCCATGAGTTTTAATCCCGAAGAAATTACTAAAAGTATTCAAAAACAGATTCCTGAATTTAAAATTAGTTACGAACCGGATTTCAGACAAGCAATTGCTGACAGCTGGCCACAAAGCATTGACGATAGTGAGGCAAGGGAAGATTGGGGGTGGCAACCCAGGGTTTCGTTGGAAGAGACTACAAGGATAATGCTCAAGGAACTTTCCAAAATTGGCGTATAGCATAAAATTTTATATATTTAATCCGTTGTGCATTTTGAACCAAAAACATTAGTAATGCCGTTCGAGTGGTTTTTAGGCACGAAAATTCCAATCGTAAAGTTCACCCGAACCGACTTGATTTTATCAGAATGCACAATAGGTATATTAGAAAGATTTTATATAGACCTCTATGAAAAAATATTTTTCCTATTTTGTATTTATTGTTCTTTGTCTGATTCAGAATAATCTTTTGGCACAAGATTGGGTAATCAAAAAAGTCTTTATTCCCGGACAGACCTTTCAGGATGTGTTTACGCTGGGTGAAACCACCTTTGCCGCCAGTGCCCTATATAATGGAACGGAACTCAATATAAAAAAAACAACCGATAATGGTGCTACATGGGAGGAGCAGGCAAGTGGATTTACAGCTATGCCCTTTCGCGAGATAGATAGTCCTAACGGTACGGATATTTTTATGGTTGGCAACTCTGCCACGCTCATCCATAATTCCGGTACCAATACTTGGTCCCAGATTGTTGTTCCCACATCAAGCCATTTAAGAACCCTTTGCTTTGTTGATGAAAATATAGGGTACATTGGGGCCGATGATGCTACCTTACTTAAAACTGAGAACGGAGGCGCTACGTGGGAAAACGTAAATCCGAACGTTGCCGGAGTAAATACCATTGGCGATATTTATTTTATCAATGAGAACAAAGGTTTTATGGCAGGCTTCAATTACATGCAGGTAACCGAGGACGCCGGGGCCAATTGGACAAATGTAGAGCCTTTTTCTCCAGGGACATTAGGAAACTTTCAGTTACAGGAAATCCAGTTTATAGATGATAACGTTGGCTTTGTATGTGGTGATGTAGGAATGTTCTACAAAACTCTTGACGGGGGCTACACGTGGACTGAATACAACACCGGCACCACGGAATCCTTACAGGATATTGTTTTTATGAATGAAAGCGAAGGTTATGCCTGTGGATTTGGCGGAACCATAATTCAAACTCTTGACGGCGGCATTACCTGGACCCCAATGACAACTGCGAGTGCTGAAAACAACCGGGCTATTTCCTTTAGCGGCAATAGGGGCTTTATGGTCAATCAGATAGGAGAAATATTGACTTTTGAAAGAATTCTTTCCGTTAATGAAAATGAAGGGCTTGTTTTTGCTGTAAGCCCAAATCCGGCATCAGCATTTATCGATATATACAGTAGTGGGCAGTTGCATCCCGATTCAGCTTCCCTGATCAATGTGTTGGGACAACAGATTCGTTTTTTTGACCTCAAAGGTATGCAGTCAGACCAAATCCGGCTTTCCATTGATGCCGTTCCAAGTGGTCACTATATCTTGGAACTAAACGCTTTGGAAGGAAAAGCAAGCAAAAAAATAATCGTGGAATAACCTTTCCAAGGCAAGGCATTAATTGTTAAAGCCCAATCGCTTAAAGGTGTGACTGGGCTTTTTTCTGTAACCCACAAAACCATACGTATATTGGGAAACTTGCAATTATCGTTTAGGAAACCTATTTGCCGAAGTAGCCTCACCAAGAATCGAACTTGGATCTAAAGTTTAGGAAACTTCTATTCTATCCATTGAACTATGAGGCCTATATTACTGGGGCAAATTTAAATATTTTTGATCTTTCTTGTGGACTTCTCTTAATGTATCTATGAATAAAAAAAGGATAGGATCAGCTATTTTTGAACCTATCCAATTATTTTTATTCCTGTTGTGTTTATAAAAAATTTTTAATCCTGAAGTTTATGCCTCACAACTTGCACAGTCTTTTTTCTGAGCAAATTTTTGGGCTGCATTCATACTGTGTTGATAATAGAGCGATTTTAGGCCCAATTTCCAGGCGGTTACATGGATTTTGTTTATGTCCTTAACCGGCATTTCCGGATGTACTATAATGTTTACCGATTGGCCTTGGTCAATATGATTTTGACGGTTTGCCGCTTGATAAATTAGATCCATTTGATCTATTTCAGAATAGGTTTTAAATACAGCCTTCTCTTCTTCAGTCAGGAACTCAAGATGTTGCACGGAGCCATCATAATCGCGTATATTTCGCCACACTTCCAATGTGTTCATTCCTTTTTCTTCAAGCAATTGCTCCAAAAATGGATTTTTAATGGTCGTTTTAATCTTGGCGATATCCTTCACATACACATTGGACCATATTGGTTCTATTCCCTGTGAAACTTGTCCTAGAATGAAGGCCGATGATGTTGTTGGAGCTATTGCGTTAAGTGTTGCATTGCGTCTTCCGTAACCTTTAAGCACAGCAGGCTCTCCAAATTTTTCAGCTAATTCTTCTGAGGCCTTATAGGATTTTTCCTTTATTGCCCTAAAGATCTCGCTGTTCAAATCATAAGCTTTCTGACTGTTAAGCGGAAGCATTTTCGATTGTAATAACGAATGCCAGCCTAAAACTCCAAGGCCAAGGGCGCGATTGTCTTTTGCAAAGTTATAGGCTCTTTCCATGAATAGAAAAGTTTGGCGATCATCTCTACTTTCTGAGTCGCGATAGTCTTCTAGTTTATCGAGGAATTCAGTTATTACAGCGTCTAGGAAATAAACCATGGTTTCCACTGCATCTGTATCTTTCCACTTGTCATAGTGAAGTAGGTTTACTGAAGAAAGCACGCAAACAAAAGACCAATTGTCATTTGATGGCAGCATTATTTCAGTACAAAGATTGCTGGCATATATAGGAAGGTTCTTATCCTTATAAACATCTGCTGCAAAATTATTGGCATTGTCTTTAAAGAAAATATAGGGATAGCCCATTTCGCCTCTACGCTGAAGTACTTTTGCCCAAATTGCACGTTTTTCTTCATCGCCATCTACCATTTGTTCCATCCATTGATTGGTTACAGTTACGCCGTGAGTTAACTCCTGGATTGGGTTTCCTTCGGTACCGATCTCCAAAAACTCCATAATATCTGGATGTTCCACTGGTAAATAGGGAGAAAAACGGCCACGTCTAACAGAGCCTTGGCTAACAACATCGACCATGGATTCAAAAAGTTGCATAATATGGACTGCTCCCGAGGCCTGCCCGTTGTTCTTCACCTCAGCACCGCGATGCCTGATTTTCCCAAAATAACCTGAAGTGCCTCCGCCAAGTTTAGACATCATACCAACTTCAGATTGAGTGTATAGAATGTTACCCATATCATCGTCTATATGTGATCCGAAACAGCTTATGGGCAGTCCTCTTTTTTTTCCGAAATTGGACCATACTGGTGATGCCAAAGAGAAAAATCCTTGAGACATATACTTATAGAACTTGTCTGAATAACCTGGAATCCCTAATATTTGTTCGGCTCTGTCGGCTATTTCGCGAATACGTTCTTCCGCGCTAACACCAGGAGCAATATAACCTGAGGCTAAAAAATTACGACTGTGTTCGGTAAGCCATTCAAATCCATGTTTTTCTTTTTCCCCAGTTTGATGGAGCGCTTCTTTTCGAGCGTTTACAAGGTTATTGGTTTCTGAATTTGTTTTTGAAGTCTGAGTGTCGAGGTGTTGATTTAGTTCGTTCATTTAAAAAAGGTCATCACTGGTTATACTTTGGGTTCTTTTGCTGTAATTGATAGAGCGTTTTACGAAGAAATCGCCGTGCTTTGTGCCAATAATTTCATCATCAAACCATTCAGTCTGAGCCAAAAGGCTTTCGTCTATCTCAAATATTTTTCCAATTCCGATACTCTCAAGGGAGTTGTTGAAACGGTTTTTTATAAATTCATTTACAACGGCCTTTGGCAGAAAGTCAAGTTCGCCATTTTCAAAAATCCAGTCTACAACTCGGCTTTCGGCAGTATAGGCTTCCTTGCATATTTCTTGGATCATGCTGTTGTAGCCCTCGTCAAACCATTCTGGGTTTTCCTCTTTTATTATTTTGATAACGTCTATACCAAAATCGCCATGGATCTGTTCTTCTTTTGAAGTTGCCTCCACCACGTTTGAGATTCCCTTCAACATATTTTTATATTTATTGAAGGCCATGATTATCAAAAATTGGGAGAATAGTGAAACGTGTTCAATGAACAGGGAAAACAGCAAAATGGATTCGGCATATTCCTTATTATCGTCACTTTTCGCATTTTTAAGAGCGGTTTCCAAGTAGTGGACCCGCATCATGATAACAGGTTTTTTCTTCAAATTTTGGAATTCTTCGTTGAGACCCAAAATTTCCAATAGGTGTGAATAGGCATCGTGGTGCCGTACTTCACTTTCCGCAAAGGTGGCACCTACGGAGCCGATTTCTGGTTTTGGCATTCTGTGATAAATATCGCCCCAAAAACTCTTTACCGCCACTTCAATCTGCGAGATTGCAAGCATGGTGTTTTTAATAGCACTTTGCTCTACTTCTGTAAGCCGGGTTTTGAAATCCTGAATATCACTTGTAAAGTTGAATTCGGTATGTATCCAATAGGAATGGCGGATGGCCGGCACATATTCATAGAGGGCTGGATACTCATAAGGTTTTAGGTTGATCCGCTTTTCGAATATGTTTAGTTTACGCTTTAGGGTCTGCTGATTTCTATAAAGAATGTACCTCTTTGCCACATCAAAAAAACCGCTTTCCATCAATTTGGTTTCCACAAAATCCTGAACCTCCTCAACCGTGGGTATATATTTTCCATCTACTCTTTTTCTTTCCAAAAGTGCTTTATAAACATTCTCGGAAATGAGTTGCGCCTCTTCTGGCCCACCGTGTTTAGCAGCGGTCATCGCTTTTAAAATTGCATCCGTAATCTTTTGTAAATGAAATAGTTTCGTGGTAGAATCTCTTTTTATGACGTGGGTAATTTCCATAGAAATGAGTACTAAAAATTAGAAATAAATTTGAAGTATAAATATTAAAATATAATTGGCATTATTAAATGGGGGTCTAAAATTGTTGTCCAATGTTTATCAACAATTTTGAAAAATCTGAAATGATTTGAATTCAGGAGGCTTATAAAAGAATTATAATCATATTTTTAGAATAAAATATTTTTCGCAGAATATATAAAGCTTGTTTTTTAGAATATTTGGTATTGTTTATAAAACATAATGTTATGTATTCCATATTTTAAATTGTGTTTTCACAATATAATATTGGGTAAATGATACTTTATGTTTGGAAAACCATACTATTTTATTTTGCCCTGACTACAAATAATTCAAATTGAAATTGTTGTATTCACACTAGTTACTTTTCTTTCAATACTAAAAAAACCTAAAAACAATATAGCCTCTAATCATTATTTATTAATTTCATAGGTGATAAAAATCAGCTCCTATGAAAACCACAAACAGATTGGACGCCGCACTGGAAAAACTGTACACCGCTTTCCACAACAACACATTGAACCCTGAGTGTTGCAACAATTGCGCGGTTGGGAATATTTGCAACAATACCGATAGCTGGAAGCACCTTAGCGACGATCACGGTTCGCTGCAATTGAACTATGTTGGACTAGTCCACGAAAATTTGGGGCGTAGATTTTATGGTTATTCCCCTTCGGAACTTATAAAGATTGAAGCTGAATTTTTAAAAGGCTGTGGTTACAAACTTCCATTGAATTACCGAAATGCCAAACCAAAAGATCCAACCTCCAAAGAAACGCTGTTCAACGGACTATGCGCAGCTGTTGCATTTTTATGTTCCCTCGATGGTATTCAGAACGTTATGGATTATTATCCAATATTTAAAAACGAAACAAAACCATTGGAGTTGGAAACAATTTTATAAAGTCTTTTTTTCATTTGAATGAACCTTTTGCCGAACCCAAACATCCACCCTGCCCGTACTGAAGATTATAAAGAGGTAGCTCCGCTTATAATTCAGGCTATGGAAGATTTGGCCTGCACCTTCGCCAATACGGAAGATCCGCAAAAAGCCATTCCGCTTTTTGAACATTTTTTTCAGCAAAAAGCCAATCAGTACAGTTTTGAACATACGTTGGTTTATAAAGAAATGGGCAAAATCTTGGGCTCTATCACGTTTTATGACGGTGCCTTATTGCCTCAATACCGAAAACCATTTCTGGAATATATAGCTAAAAAACACAAGGTTACAGGTTTAACGATTGAAGATGAAACCGAGCCGAATGAAATATATATAGACACGCTAAGTGTTTTACCAAAACATCAAGGAAAAGGAATTGGCAAACAATTATTGGCTGCGGCAATAAGTCAAGCCAAAAAAAGCAGCCAAAAAAAGATTGGTCTTTTGGTAGATATAGAAAACCCCAGTGCCAAAAAACTATATTTAAATTTAGGGTTTGAAGCTGTTGGCAAGAAACAACTTGGCAACAGCGTTTATGAGCATTTACAGCTTAAACTTTAGCTGGATATTCAGCTTTAGAATTGATTGTTTATCGTTAGGAAAACAGTTGGTTTAGCACTGCTAGCGATTTCGGTTTTTGATAGCCTTGCACGTGAACACTGTAATACGCCAAAATGAGTTCCAACAGATTTTGACGCGCCGTTTTTGAAAGTTTTACAGTGTTTAGGGTTTCCAAGTTTATTCCGAAGAACTTTTTGAAATTTTCTATTTGTGGGCCTTTCAAACAATAGTTGCCCGTATTAATAGCTTGAAAATTCCCCTCCACGATGTTGAAGTATTCATCACCAATATCTGAAGCATCTGGATAAAACCCCAAATGCGTACTTAATTGCAACAAAAAGTAAATGTGAAAATTGGCCACCTCATCACTTTGGTCAAGCCACTGGAAGGAATTCTCCAAATAACTATAAAGCTCTGCATTGGTCTCTTCTTCGTGGATGCAGGTTTTGAGTATTTCAGAAAGAAACATGACCAGGCCTGATTTTACAATATCTGTATGCAGTGTTTGATAGGGATAAAAAATCTTTGCTTCTTTAATATATTCCAAGGTGCCTTTGTTTTTGTGATCTGCAACAAGCTCTAATTGGGTTAGTGGTTGAAAATAAGATGCTTTCAGCTTACCTCTTTTAGATTTTAGAATATTGCGCAACAAATAGCTTTTAATGCCCGTAACTTCGGTGTAACAACTAACAATAAGATCTGCTTCGGAATATTTTATGGCTGAAAAAACAATGGCTTTGGTAGCTAAGACCATCAGCGAATAATCATTATTTTGGAAACTTTGGTTTCCAAATTATCATCTGTTGTGACCAACACCAAATAAACTCCAGATCTAACTTTATACTTTCCAAAAGCAGTAGTGTCCCACAAAACGCTTCCTCCTTCTGAGGTCTCTTCAAAAACAAGGCTTCCGTTAATATCTGTTATTTTTACGTTAGCCCGAGCTGTAAGTCCATCAATCGTTACGTTTCCATAAAATCCAGGCCTCACAGGATTGGGAAAAGCATGCACGTTTTCCAAATTATCACTAGGGGCGGTGGCACTTCCTTTATAAGCCACAAGACCTTGCGTAGTAGCAAAATAAACAACGCCCGTAAAAGGGTCAATCGCTATATCCTGCACATTATTGGTGGGCAATGGTGAATTATCTTTTGTGAAGCGCAGTAAGGTTTCCTGTCCATTCGGGGATAAATAAAACACCCCGGCAGTAGCCGTAGCAACCCATTTGTTGTTGGAGCCATCCACTTCAATATCTGTGATGGATTGTTCATATAAAAGTTCTTGCGCCACACCATTTTCAAGAATAATAATCGATTGTGATTCTGGGATCTGCCCTTGGTCAAAAAAACTACCCGGACTATAAAGCACGCGAAGGCCGCGGAGGGTTCCAATCCAAAGTCTATTTTGGGCATCAAAAGCCAATGCCCTAACTACAGTAGAAGGTAAATTGCCCGCTCCTGCACCTTTCCCTAATTTGTTGAAAGAATCTGTTCTGGGGTTATAACCTATTAAACCATTGCTATAACTTCCAAAAAAGATACTCCCTTCCCGACTAATGACCAATTTAGTCAATGCCAACTCGCTTACAGGATTTATTATATTAGAAATATCAACTTTTTGAAACTGGCCGCCGGGAGTTAATTTAATAAGGCCTTCGTCCAGTTTGCTCTGCACAAGCCACAGATTGCCTTGACCGTCAAACTGAGATCCATATATTCTTATACCAGCATCAATGCTTCCTATTATAGCCTTTTCTAGACCGCTATTGGTTTCATTATAGAGAATTGTTGGCGTGTCTTCTATAATTTTTAGAAGCCCTTTTTCAAATGAACTTATAAAAACCTCGTCTTGATTTTCAGGGTTGATTGTAACTTTTACCAAATCTGTTGGCTCACCGCCCACTGCATCGCTTAAATCTTCATAGTTAATATTGTTCCAAAGCGTATCTTTTAAATGACTAACGCCATAACGAGATAGTGGGTAGGGATTGTAATCGCTATCTACTTCCCCAAAGCTTACCCAGAGTTGCCCGGGCGAAGCATCCAGCGCAAAAGGACTGTTCCGTATGGGACCGTTTGGAAGTATTTGCATGGGTTGTGTACTTCCAAAGGGAACAACCAATAAACCATCTTCCGCAGTTCCCAGATAGAAATTATTCCCGAAGCTATAACCAGAAAGAAGATCTATTTGAAACCCTTGAACATTCGTTACTGAAGATTGCTCTATAAATCCTTCAGAATAAGCGTGAATGGAATTTTTTGTGGTAATGGTCAATAAATCATCTGCAAGCCTGAATTTTTGCACTTGTGAACTAAAAGTTTGAACAACAGTTGTATTTCCTTGTGGCGTAAAACGTAAAATAGCATTTGATCTATTGGATGCATATAGCTCATTGCCCAATTTTTCCATCGCCCTGAAACCGCCGCCCATAATGGTTGTCCAGTTTTGGTAATCAATCAAATTATCATCTGCCACCATAGCTCTACGCATACCATTGCTTTCACTGGCAGCAAAAATATAAGGTTCCTGAACAGTAGTCTGCACAATGTTTATTTGGCTTCCACCATCACCAATAAAATAAGTGTCTCCAAACTCCAAGGCCGAAAGATCATAGACCGAAATGCCGTATTTTGTTGAAATATAAAGATTGTTGTTGTATTCGTTGAAATTGTTGATGCGTTTTCTGTCTGGTGGAATGGTTTGTTTTTCCAAAATATCCACCACTTTCAAGATGTTTTCTTCACCATCCTTCACAATTTCTATCAGCCCATTTTCATAGCCAATAATCAGCAATTTAAATGCCTCACTATAGTGTACCGAGGTAATGAATTCACCTGAAAGTCCATTTACTGTAGATAAAGTTTTTATCTGTTGTGTGGAAAGATCATAGGTAAATACCGCATTTTCGGCTCCAACAAAAATTTTGTTATCGCCCTGCGAAATATCTTTCACAGAAACATAGGAAAAATGGCCCGTCCAACGGTCTTCAAAATTTTGGGCAGTTGCCAAAAACGGAAATAGAAGAAGAAAAGCAATGATCCACCGCTTCATATAAAACTGGTTTTGTTTATTAACACGCTAAAATACTATTTATTGCAGTATTTGAACGAAAAAAGCCTTCCCATATCCTTCATATTAAAAAAAGATACTCGGAAAGGCTTTTCCTTATTTTAAATTTTTTAACTAGTTACACTACTCCTTGGGCAAGCATTGCATCAGCCACTTTTACAAAGCCGGCAATATTTGCTCCTTTCACGTAGTCAACATAACCGTCACCATCTTTTCCGTACTGAACGCAAGCGGAATGAATATCATTCATAATACCATGAAGCTTTTCGTCAACCTCGGCAGCAGTCCAGCTTAAGCGCAATGAATTTTGAGACATTTCCAAGCCAGAGGTTGCAACACCGCCTGCATTTGAAGCTTTTCCTGGGGAAAACAAAATCTTAGCTTTTTGAAATGCTTCAATGGCTTCTGGCGTACAAGGCATATTGGCCCCTTCGCCCACACAAATACATCCGTTCTTTAAAAGCATTTCAGCTTCTTCTCCATTCAACTCGTTTTGAGTAGCACAAGGAAGGGCAATATCACATTTCACTTCCCAAGGACGTTTTCCTTCAACATATTTTGCGCCCGTATATTTTTTGGTGTATTCAGAAATCCGGCCACGTTTTTCGTTTTTCAAATCCATTACGAAAGCTAGTTTCTCTGTATTGATGCCTTCAGAGTCATAGATATATCCAGCAGAATCAGAGAATGTAACAACTTTTCCGCCAAACTCTATCGCTTTTTCAGCAGCATATTGGGCAACGTTTCCAGAGCCTGAGATAACTACTGTTTTTCCTTTGAAGCTTTCGCCTTTGGTTGCAAGCATGTTTTTTGCGAAATATACATTTCCATAACCTGTTGCTTCGGGACGTATAAGTGATCCGCCATAAGAGCGGCCTTTTCCTGTTAAGACTCCTGTAAATTCATTACGGATGCGTTTGTACTGGCCAAACATAAAACCAACTTCGCGACCGCCAACACCAATATCTCCCGCGGGAACGTCTGTGTCTGGGCCAATATGTTTTGAAAGTTCTGTCATAAAACTTTGACAGAAACGCATCACTTCGTTATCGCTCTTTCCTTTTGGGTCAAAGTTGGAGCCGCCTTTGCCACCTCCCATCGGAAGCGTAGTCAAACTGTTTTTAAAAGTTTGCTCAAACCCTAAAAACTTCAATATACTGAGGTTTACAGAAGGGTGAAAACGCAAGCCACCTTTGTATGGCCCAATGGCTGAATTGAATTGAACTCTGTAACCTTTATTTACGTGGATTTCACCTTTGTCATCCGTCCAAGGAACTCTAAAAAGTATGGTGCGTTCAGGCTCTACCATACGCTCCAACAGCTTTTTGTTGGCATATTTTTCGTTTTTTTCAATAAAAGGGATTACTGTTTCGGCAACCTCGGTTACCGCCTGAAGAAATTCAGGTTCATTGGGATTGAGTTTTTCGACTTCAGAAATGAAATCCTTTATACTTTGCTTCATTGGTTATAATTTTATTTTACTTTTAGCGAATTTCCTTGTTATTTAGAATGTTATAACGTGTTTTTTGAATACTTTAAAAACGAGTTTCTAAAAAACCCACATTAAAATGATCAGTCACATAAGGAAGCCACAAATATAAGCGTTATGATAAAAACAGTGTGCAATTTTTTATAAATAAGCTAAATAGTATTATTAAATTTCGCTGTTAAACATGTTTTTATATATTTGTTGTGTCTCAATCTAAACCCATTTTTATAATGAATACCAGAATTTTGCTATTGGTATTTTTCTTGTTGGTCTTTGCAAAACAAGAAGTTTACAGTCAGCTTGGCTTTTCTCACGAGGTGGGTTTAATTACCGGACCTGTAGTTTTCTATTCAGATTTTGGACAACGAAATGATTTTGAAACCAATGCAAAAAATGTGGGTTTTGGAGTTGGTCTTATTCATTATCTTAATTTTTCCTACCGCGCTGATTGTAATTGCTACACCCGCGATAAATATTTTAACGACCACTTTAAGGTGCGTAACGAATTAGATTACCATAAAACCAATTTGGAACATTTTGGGCGCTGGGTAGATCCAGATCAAACCTCGCTATTCGCTGATCAACTTAGAGCTATGAAAGGATCCACTTCTGTTTTTGAGATTGGTTCGCAATTAGAATATTTTCCTTTAAGTATTCGTGATTTTGCTGCTGGTGCATATAAAATCGCTCCTTTTATTAGCTTTGGTGTGCATTGGGTAAGTTATAATACTAAAGTTGAATCTTCAATGGGGCCTTTGAATACACCTATATCCACTCCTGACAAATATTTTAATTCCTTTCAACAAGGCAATGCCTCCACTTGGGCTATGGTTGGCAGCGTTGGTATTCGTTACAAACTAACACCTTTAAGTGATTTGATGCTAGACAGCCGTTGGGAATATTATTTTACAGATTATTTAGATGGACTCAATCCAACCCTAAAAAACAATGGAACAACACCAGTTCCCGAAAACAAAGCCAATGAATGGATTTATTGGCTGAATATTGGATATATTTATTATATAGATTAAAAATTTACCACATAAAAAAAAGGGTCTGACTTAAAAATCAGACCTTTTTTTATGTTTTAATTGAATCAACCAATCGCCTGCTTTAAATCTGCAATCAAATCATCTACATCTTCAATTCCCACGGAAAGGCGAATTAACGAATCCACAATACCCGTTTTCTCGCGCTCCTCTTTTGGTATACTGGCATGCGTCATGCTCGCTGGATGTCCTGCAAGGCTTTCAACACCGCCCAAGCTTTCTGCCAAGGTAAAGATTTTTAGATTTTCTACTATTTTAATCGCCGCGTCATAATTATTTCCTTTGGCAACAAAAGAAAGCATCCCACCAAAATTTTTCATTTGTTCTTTTGCAATCGCATGGTTTGGATGGCTTTCAAAGCCTGGCCAATATACTTTTTCAATTTTTGGATGTTTCGCTAAATATTCAGCAATCGCTTTTCCGTTTTCGCAATGGCGCTGCATACGTATGTGAAGCGTTTTCAACCCACGCAAGACCAAAAAACAATCCTGTGGGCCACAAATGGCACCGCTTGCGTTTTGAATAAAATAAAGTTTATCTGCAAGATCTTTATCCTTTACTACCAAAGCTCCCATAACCACATCGCTATGGCCGCCCAAATATTTTGTGGCGCTGTGCATCACAATATCGGCACCCATCTCTAACGGTTGTTGCAAATATGGCGTTGCAAACGTATTGTCAACCGCAAGTAGAACTTTATACTTTTTAGCAATAGAAGCTGCCTTTTGAATGTCAATGATATTCATCATTGGGTTGGTTGGCGTTTCCACCCAAATGAGTTTTGTTTTATCATTTACATATTCTTCGATTCTATCGGCGTTTTCCATTCCGATGAAATTAAACTTAATGCCAAAACCTTCAAAAATTTTGGTGAATAAGCGGTAGGTCCCGCCGTAGAGATCGTTGGTTGAAATTACCTCATCTCCAGGTTTCAAAAGTTTCATTACCGCATCAATTGCTGCTAGTCCACTTCCAAAGGCAAGGCCGAATTCTCCGTTTTCAATACTCGCAAAAGCTCTTTGCAAAGCAGCGCGCGTTGGATTTCCGCTTCGCGAATATTCAAAACCTTTGTGGCCGCCGGGCGTAGTTTGGGAATAGGTTGAGGTTTGATAAATGGGAGGCATTACCGAGCCATAGGCTGGATCTACATTGTGCTGGCCTCCGTGTATTGTTTTTGTGTTGAATTTCATCTGAATAAAATATTTGATAAAGCGGAAGATGGAATGCCCAAATTATTCATCTTCTGCGGGTTTACAATTTGCTTATAGGCATTTCATAAGGATAGATAAAATTTTAAATCGATAACCAGCATTATTGAATATATTTTAGTTTTAATATAACTTTTGCAATAGCTGATTTTAAAGTTATTACTTTTGATATACAAATGTAATGTTCATTTCTGATAGCTAACCATCTATTCCTTTTAATGTATGAATAATAAAATTACGGTCGTTGCTATGATTGCGCTCATAGCTACGGGCTGCAACCAAGAAAAAAATATTGAGTTTTCTTCGGAAAGTTTTACCGAAAAGGAACTATCAATATGCAAAAACAGTATATGCCCGGAAGTTACTATCAATTACGTGGAAGTTTTTGGCGATGATGAAGTTTCCGAAAAAATAAACAAAAAGATAAAAAAATTCATCTTCACTTCACTCTTGATGGGCGAAGACACAATTCCAACCGCAAAAAGCATTCAAGAAGCAGCTACGGGTTTCATTGAAGTTTACAATGCCGACAAAGCACAATTCCCTGATATGGCCGGGGAGTATTTTGCGGAAATTTCGGTGAATGAAATTTTCACTTCAAAAGAGCATCTTTGTTTTGAAATGCGCCAATATCTTTTCACCGGCGGCGCACACGGTTATGGCACAACTTCATTTTTGAACATTAATCCAAAAACTGGGGAAGAACTTACATCAAAAGAACTTTTTAAAAACAAGGAGGATTTTACAGCTTTTGCGGAAAAGAAGTTTCGTGGACAGCAAAAAATAGCAAAAGACCAATCCATAAACGAAAACGGTTTCTGGTTTGAAAATGATGAATTCTACCTTCCCGAAAGTGTTGGCTTTACACAGGATAGCTTAATTTTTGTTTACAATCAGTACGATATTGCAAGTTATGCCGATGGTCCAATAGAATTAAAAATAGCGATGAAAGAAGCGGAGCCTTTCCTTAGCATTGATTAATTTTAAACTTTGAAGTCATCTTGACTTTTTTGATTGAAGCGAAAATGAGCAGTTTTGAGTTTGATTGAAGGCTTTTTTGAGTTTCA
>JAGQYY010000129.1 GCA_020435825.1 Aequorivita sp. | reverse complement strand
AGTTTGAAAGATTAATAAGTGAATATGTGAATAAGTGAATATGTGAATATGTGAATTAGTTTAAGGATTATCCGAATTCATTTATTTACAAACTCACAAACTCACAAACTCACAAACTCACAAACTCACATAAAATGACAATCGATAAAAACCAACTACTTAGATTCACCACCGCCGGAAGTGTGGACGATGGCAAGAGTACATTGATAGGTCGATTGCTATATGATAGCAAGGCCATATTTGAAGACCAACTGGAAGCAGTAGAAAACACCAGTCGTAAAAAAGGTCATGAAGGTGTAGATCTTGCCTTGTTTACAGATGGACTTCGCGATGAGCGGGAGCAGGGGATAACCATTGATGTGGCTTACAGATATTTTACTACTCCTAAAAGAAAGTTTATAATTGCTGATACGCCAGGCCATATTCAATACACGCGAAATATGGTTACGGGAGCATCAACAGCTAATGCTGCCTTAATTTTAATTGATGCCCGTCACGGGGTAATTGAACAAACAAAAAGACATGCTTTTATTGCTTCATTGTTGCAAATTCCACATATAATTGTTTGCATCAATAAGATGGATCTGGTGGATTATTCAGAAGAAGTTTATGAAAATATCATTCACCAATTTGAGGGATTTTCTTCAAAATTATATGTAAAGGATATTCAGTTTCTTCCCATTAGCGCTTTAGATGGCGATAATGTTGTAAACCGTTCCACAAATATGGATTGGTACCAAGGGGCGCCATTGCTTCATACTTTGGAAACCATGCACATCAGTAGCGACATCAACAAAATAGATGCTCGCTTCCCCGTGCAGACCGTTTTACGGCCTCAACGTGAAGGATTTATTGATTATAGGGGGTATGCCGGCCGCGTTGCCAGTGGTATTTTTAGACCGGGTGATGATGTGGTTGTATTGCCTTCGGGTTTTACTTCCAAAATTAAAAGTATAGATACTATGGACGGTTCTTTGGAAGAGGTATTTGCTCCTATGTCTGTTGCTATTAGTTTGGAAGATGATATAGACATTAGCCGTGGCGATATGATTGTTAAGGAAAATAATCAACCAAAAGCGGTTCAGGAATTTGATGCGATGTTATGCTGGTTTAACAATGCCCCGGCAAGGCCAAGAGCTAAATACACCATAGTCCACACTTCCAACGAGCAAAAAGCGATGATAAAAGAGGTGGTGTATAAAATTGATATTAATACTTACGCTCGTGAAGAAGAGAATAAGGATCTAAAAATGAACGACATAGCTCGTATAAGTATCCGCACAACACGCCCATTGATGGTTGACGAATACCGAGATAACCGAATTACAGGTAGTTTTGTATTGATTGATGATGCTACGCATGAAACCGTTGCGGCGGGGATGATAGTTTAAATTCAAAGTAAATATTCGATAAACTATCAAAAATTCCCCATAAAATACCCTTTTTGGGAATTTTAGTAGGAATATATACTAAATTAAAAAAATAGGGGTGGTATCTTTGCGGGCTTAAAAAAGAGAACATTTAAAAGAAAAATAAGCTAAGCCTTGAAAATCAGCAAAATCTTTAATAGTACCCACATTAGGGTTTCCGCTATTGGTAGTTTGGGGATTAAGTTTTTTTCTGCATTGTTCGCCTTTCTCAATGGAATTTTATTGGCGCGCATATTATCTGTGAAAGACTTTGGAATTTATGTTTTAGCTTTTACCACACTAACTGTTTTAACTGTTCCTGTTTCTTT
>JAGQYY010000128.1 GCA_020435825.1 Aequorivita sp. | reverse complement strand
TTTAATTTGTTTTTCCATAGAAATAGCCATGGTTATTTCTGTAAAAGTGCAATAGTACACCAGTTCCACAGGTAGTCTTTTAAATGTATAACTGTTTAAATGTTTCCGTTTATTATGGTTTTCCAATCGATTAGTCAAATTGGAAGTGACTCCGGTATAATAAGTCCCATCGGAACATAAAAGGATGTACACGTAATAGGTTTTCACAACATTAAATTAAGAAAATATTGGAGATTTTTGCTCAAAAAGGGTTCTCGATACATTTCGACAAGCTCAATACAAGCATTTTTTATTTTCCGCTATCGCTCCAAATAAAAAACACTCGAACTGACAAATGTTAGACAATAATTGGACGTATGTCAGGTCGAGTGAATTTGAGAGAGCGACAGCGAACTCAAATTTGTATCGAGACCCAATTGGTCGGGACAATTATTAGTTTGAAGAGTTCTCGATACATTTTTTATTTTCCGCTATCGCTCCAAATAAAAAACACTCGAACTGACAGATAGATTAAGAATAAAACTTTAAAAACTCCTTTCGTTGTTTTTCTATGTTGAATTCTTCACTTACACGTTTTTGGGCGTTTTGCGAAATAAGCTGTTTTTCTTCAGTTTGTAGGGCTAATACCATTTCAATTTTCCCTGCCAACAATTCGGGCTTATGATCATCAAACAACCACCCTGTTTTGCCATTCACGATATTCTCGGGTAAACCTCCTACATTTGATGCAATAGTAAGTTTTCCCATTGCCTGTGCTTCCAGGACGGCATTGCAAAAACCTTCATTAAGACTAGGCTGCACATATATATTGGCAGTAGATAAATGTTCCAAGGTGTCCTGATGGGGCAGTTTTCCACAAAAAACAATTTCCTCTTTTAGTCCGAGCTCATAGACCATAAATTTATAGCGTTCCGTATAATTTTGGTTCCCTTCGCCGATAATATAATATGTGAATTTTAGACCTTTATTCCTTAGCTTATCCATGGCTGCAATGGCCACATCCAAACCTTTTATCCAAGTGAGCCTGGCGATAGTAACTATTTTAATATGCTCATTAGCTGTTTTTATTGATTTAGATACAGACAACTTATCCAATTGTACTGCCGGGGTAATAATGGCGTAAGATGTATTTTCCGAAAGCCCCATTCCTTTCGCTTTATCCAAAAGATACTGGGATATGCTGTGAACCTTATCCACATATTTCCAAAGCCTTTGATAACAATTGGGGTGTTTTACTGGATATACATTTATGTCAAAACCCCGGAAACTAACCGCCATTTTTGCATTTATGGCTTTGGCTACTGTTTCACTGCCTAAGGCCATGGTGGCAAACCCAAAATGGAGCCAATCCAATTTGGCCTTTAACAGATGTGCATTTAGGTAAATACTTTTAAAAATTTGAAGGATACCCGTACCCTCCTTGTGTTCCAGTTTTATATATCGGATCACGGCAGGGAAATGTGGTAACAGCAAAAAGAACTCCTTTATAAAATACAAAAGCTGCAGCATGGGATTGCGACTAAGCTTTGGTGCTTTTATAACAGGACAAAGGGTAAAATCATTTTTATTGGTTTGACAGTATAGGCTCACATTTATACCATTCTCTTTTAATCCTTTAATCTTGGAATAAAAAAAGGTTTCGGAATAACCAGGAGGTTTGGAAAGGACAATGCCGATTTTCATTTTATTGCTTCTATGGATAAGTAATATAAAAAGTATATAATCTTATAAAAACTTTTTCAAATTAAATAAG
>JAGQYY010000127.1 GCA_020435825.1 Aequorivita sp. | reverse complement strand
AGAATAATGGAAGGTATTACAGCTTATTTGTTACCTGGGTCCATAATCGTATTTTTGATAGTTGTTTTTGCTGGAACACATTTTTATCCATGGCAGGATCATGAATTGGTTGCTGGAGATAAAATTCTTCAGGGAAAATCTGGATATTTAAATTTCCCCTTCTTTTTAATTAGAGCGGTTATATATCTTTTAGGCTGGAACCTCTATCGCTATTTTTCTCGAAAAAATTCATTGGCACAAGCAAATGCAAATAATTATGAACCATACAGAAAAAACTTTAAAGCTTCCGTGTTATTCCTTGTGTTTTTCCTTCTTACCGAGGCTACTATGTCTTGGGATTGGTTTATGTCTATGACACCACACTGGTATAGCACACTCTTTGCTTGGTATATTTTTGCAAGTATGTTCGTATCTGCAATTACAGTAATAGCTTTAGTTACAATTCACTTAAAAGGTCGAGGACTTATTCCATTTGTTAGTGATAAACATCTTCATGATCTTGCAAAATTTATGTTTGCTTTCAGTATCTTCTGGACTTATCTTTGGTTTGGACAGTTTATGTTGATTTGGTATGCGAACATCCCAGAGGAAGTAACCTATTTTATTATAAGAATACAAGAATATAAAGTATTGTTTTTTGGAATGCTTATCCTTAATTTTGTCTTGCCTATTCTAGTTTTGATGAATAGTGATTACAAAAGAGTTCCTTGGTTTGTGGTTATAGCAGCTGTATTTATTTTGGTAGGGCACTATATAGACATTTTCCTATTGGTTATGCCTTCTACAGTAGGCCACAACTGGCATTTTGGAATTCCAGAAGTAGCAGCAATACTGTTCTTTTTGGGCCTTTTCATCTTAGTTGTTGGAACGGGTCTTGGCAAGGTTCCCTTAAGACCGGAAAACGATCCATTTATTAAGGAAAGTGAAAACTACCATTTTTAATCATTTAGTTTAAAGAAGAAATTGTAAAGATGACCGCATTTTTAGTTGTAATAGTAATCATTCTTTTTGGGATCTCTGTTTGGCAGATGAGCCGAATTTTTAAATTGGCACAAACAAAGCCAACCCTAAATTCCGAAATAGCTACTGACAAGGACAATAACACACATGGTTATTTGATGATGGGCTTTTTGGCTTTCATCTATATTTTAACCATTGTTAGCTTCTGGTTATGGGGAGATGTTCTTTTACCTGAATCAGGTTCTGAACATGGATCCAAGATAGATACCCTAATGTTGGTAACTATGATTCTCATTTTCTTTGTAGGAATCATTACCCAGGGCGTATTGCATTACTTCGCTTTTATTTATCGGGGTAATAAAATTAAGAGAGCGACATTTTATGCCGACAACGATAAATTGGAATTTATTTGGACAATAATCCCGGTTATTACTTTGGCAGGGCTTATAATTTATGGGCTATTTACTTGGACGGACATTATGAATGTTGATAAAGATGATGATCCGCTAATAGTCGAACTTTATGCACAGCAATTTAATTGGAAGGCGCGTTATGGCGGAAATGACAACACACTAGGTGATGCTAATGTTCGTTTAATACAGGGCATTAATCAGTTGGGTGTAGATCCTGCCGATCCAAATGGGCAAGATGATAAAATAGTTACGGAGTTACATTTGCCTGTTGGTCGAAAAGTATTGTTTAAAATGCGTTCGCAAGACGTACTTCACTCTGCATATATGCCCCATTTTAGAGCGCAGATGAATTGTGTGCCTGGAATGGTTACACAGTTTGCTTTTACACCTACAGTCACTTCTGAGGAGATGAGACAGAATGATTACGTTGTTGAAAAAGTGGCAAATA
>JAGQYY010000126.1 GCA_020435825.1 Aequorivita sp. | reverse complement strand
TAACGAAATTTTTACGTATTTTGCGGCAAATTATATAATAAATTGAATTTTATTTTTAAATTTATTCCGTGAATAAAAAGGTTTTGACGCCCCGCACAAAGCTTTTAAAAACCGTAAAAATATGAAAAACCTACTACTCTTTTCCTCTTTACTTATAACTTCTGTTGGCGCTTTTGCCCAGCTAACTGTTAAGCCTACTTCAGGAGGTGCAGATTCATACATTTATGTTAATGATGAGGTTGTTTTTGTAACCCAAGAGATTAACCTTACAAGAAATGGAACTGCCAATGATCAGGAAGCCAGCATCTACTTAAGAAATAATGGCCAATTAATTCAAGCAGGTGCTACTTCTACCAACAGTGGTAGCGGCCAACTTTCAGTACAACAAAACACTCCTGAAACCAATGCTTGGGCATACTATTATTGGTGCTCGCCAGTCGGCTATCCTGGAACTGCCGCAGTACCGCAGCCGGCTGGTAACCCATGGGCTGGTGTCATAAACATATATGAACCGCAACCAGGATTAGGTTTAACCGCCGCGCGACCATCACTAACGACTACAAATCGGGATGGAACATTAATTCCTCAAATGACAATTTCCACCCGGTGGCTATACACACACAAATTTCCCGGAACTGAAGCAGAAGGAAACTATCAACGAATAAACGCTAATACTGCAGTACCTGCTGGGTATGGTTTTACCATGAAAGGTCTTGGAACAGCCACTCCAGGTCCAGATCAAGTTTACGAATTTAGAGGAAGACCAAATACTGGTACTTTTACTATTCCAGTTGCTGCACCTGTTGGTGGAGTAGCACAAATGACCCTTTCCGGAAATCCGTATCCATCAGCATTAGATCTTAATAAACTATTTTATGATTTACCTGAGAATGCTGCATTGGGAACATTTTGGTTCTACGATGAAGATAGAACGGTAGCTTCCCACTATTATACAAACAAACCTTATGGATATGGTGTATATACTGTGGGCCCAGAAGATACTGATGGCGATCCGCATGACGGTGATAATCTGGGTAGTTATGCAGCTGCTCCTTTTTATTATTGGAATTCCGGTGGAGGAACAACTGGAGGAGCTGGAACTGGGGGCAGTGACCAAAACAAACGCTTCGCACCAATTGGGCAAGGTATTATGTTTGTGGGTGATGCCAATGGTAACGTTTCTATTAAAAACGAGTACAGATTGTTTTATAAAGAAGACACTGCCGGTTCTGTATTCCAAAGGCCAAATGGTAATGACCCTTCTAACGAAACAAATGTAGGGCCAACATTTTCAACTTCAGCTGAAACAGCAACAATTGATTACCGCACACCACAAATGCGCCTTTGGGCAATTTTTGATGATGCTGTAACCAGAGATATGGTACTTGCCTTTTATGAACAAGCTACAGATGGCTATGATCGTGGTTTAGATGGATTGAGCGCTCAGGATTTAAAAACCGATGCTTACTTCCCTGTGGGTAATGATAACGCCCGTCTTCCTTATGTAATCAATTCTGTTAATTATGAAGGCAACAAGCAAATACCATTTGCCTTTAAACTAAACAAAACAACCAACATACGGCTTCGAGTTGTAGAGGAGGTTAAAAAACCATACGAACACGCTTATCTTTTTGATAGCCAAGAAAACACTTATAAAGAATTGACCAGTTCAACTCTTGCAGGTGTTACCCTATCATTACCAGCGGGTATTTATGACAATAGATTTTTTATCGTTTTCCGTAACCCGAACTTAAAACGCGATATTCCAGAAAATGAGATTGAAGCCAAAGATGTTGTTTTGGAAAATGTAAATTTCTTCCAAAACAATCCTGTACAACAATTAGAAGTTAGCAACCCAGAAGGTTTTACCATAAAATCTGCAATGGTTTATGACATGAACGGTAAATTGGTAATTCAAGAGAATAATTTGGGAGCTAAAAATAAATATAGCTTTTACACCGGTAATTTAAGCGATGGCGTTTATTTGGTAAAGCTAACCACTACTGAA
>JAGQYY010000125.1 GCA_020435825.1 Aequorivita sp. | reverse complement strand
AGCACTATAATTATATATCTTATAACCCAAAGAATCTCTTTTAACTACTTCAGCGTTATCCATAATATTGATGGCTTCTTTTAGATTAATATTTTTTTGAACTTTTTTTATATTTAGGTCATTCTGAAATATTTTTATAGAGTCTATCTTAAAAGATAAGGAAACAGCCTTTGAATTTCTTAACCTAATATACTCATTAACTATAATATCTGATACCAACCAATTCTCGCCTTCTTTTTCCAAGTAAATTTTAATCCCTGTATTAGTATAAAAAGCCAGCTGCAATAAAGCTAGATTCTTATTTATAGTGTAGTTATGCAAGTAAAGAAATTTTTTAGATTTTTTTTCTTCAAAATAATTTTCCGAAAAAGATACAATTGAATTTCCTTGTCCATTAATGTAATTGTTGAAACCTAGAGTATCATTTTGTAGAAAAAAAATAGTGTCATTATCAATTAATCCCAAATCATTAATATCTTCCAATACAAGCGAACTGTTAAAGGTTGCCTGTATTATCGTATTCAAATCATTAAAATTCGTTCTCTCTTTTGCACATGAGCAAAACAATAAAAAAATGATATAAAATATACTATGTTTCATTCCTTAAAAAGTTTATTTAACGAGTTAAAATTATTTTTCACATAATTTAGAAGTATTGGACTATCTCTATCAATTCTTTGCCCTGGAAAAGAACCTATATTCATAATTTGTCTTTCAAATGCATCACCTGGTTCTGTGCTTATTCTTTGTGATGCAAATGTTTTTCCTGTTTGATGATTCCCATAATGTACATCTTCATGTAATATTCCTATACAGGCATGAAGAATATTTACTATACCGCTAACGGTATTTAAATCATGACTTCCATTTTTATAGGCTTCCAAATAGTTAAAATCAACTACAATATTGCCGCTTGATTTATCATACATAAAATCACCAATACCAACGTTTCCGGCAATGATTAAAGGACCGCTACCTGCTGACAATGTGCTTTTTATTTCCTCGGCGCTTAAACCGCTAAAAAATTTTAATAATCCAACAAAATCTTTGTTTTTAAGAATTTTAGGCACTGTTTCATTTATTAATTTCGCAAATTCGGGGTAATCTTTTTGAATATTTTGTGACACTCTATGGTCTTCACTACTGGAGTTATCGCCTCCTGTAGAGATTTTACCACCGTCCTTGGCAATAGAAATATTGTCACTGCCTGAAACAATCTGAGAATCCAATGTATTCTCTTCGCCATCAAAACTGGTCACGACAAGAGTGTTCGAGTTCTCAACAACGCCAGTATCGCCTCCACCAAAAGGCAGGTTCATCATCCCATCCGGGTCTATAAAGTAAACGGGGTTGTCGAAAGCGTAATTGTACGGCGAGTGTCTCCGCATCTGTTCCGCCAACGGGTCTATGTTCATCCACCGCCCGAGGGCGGGGTCGTAGTTCCTCGCGCCAAAATCATAGGTGTTGATATTGAAGGTATCGTCGTACTCCTTCCCGCCAAACTTGTACTTGTACGTATCGCCCAAAAACGGGTTAACTGGAGTAAGGGTAACCCCCGTGCCAGGGCCGAGCCCCTCAAAGACCAAATGGCTGCCGCTATAGCCCTTGTGCTTCAGTCCGTACGGATAGTAATGGTCCTCCTCCAAAATGGATATTGCGTTGCCGTTGCTCGGGTCCTGGGCGTACTTCAGGCGTATGTTCCCCAAGTGGTCCGTATAACTGAACACGTACTTGAATGAAAAGGTAGTGGGACCACCCCCAAAGGAAGAGGATATTGCCTTTACATACCCTTCGGCGTGGGGGAAAAAATCCAGAACGTTGTTCGTGTATTGAAACGAACCTGTACTGAGCGAAGTCGAAGTATCCATATATTCCGTAGTGGTTATGGTGCTGCCGTCGGTCACTTTCTTTTTTAGCTTGATGCCTGAGGCATCGTAAAAGTACTCAATTTTTCCGCCTGTTGCAAAGTTTATCTCAGTAGGCAAATTTAAATGGTTGTAGGCAACGTTGGTTATGCCCTTGTCCTTGTTCTCTATTAAGTTGCCATA
>JAGQYY010000124.1 GCA_020435825.1 Aequorivita sp. | reverse complement strand
GGTGTAAAGGCAGTAGATGTCTCATCGCTCGCCTCTGGGGTTTATATGGTACAGATTATTGGTGACAGTGCAAGCACTGTGAAACGCTTGATTAAAGAGTAATCACCAAATAACCAACCAAAAAAAGGAAACCCCTTCAGCTTTTGCTGAGGGGGTTTTTGATTTTGTAACATTCAGGTAATAAAGAGTACTTATTCCGTATCTTTACATTTCCATAAAAAATCAACAAAAAATGAAAAAAGCAATTCCCTATTTGGCACTTGCGCTACTGGTTGTGGCCTGCAACAATTCCAAAGAAAAAGAGAACCCAAACAAAAGTGAAGAACAGATGAACAACACTGAAAACCCGCTACTTTCTGAAAGTACCTTACCCTATGGAGCACCGGATTTTTCAAAAATTAAGGACGAACACTTTATGCCTGCAATGCTTGAGGGAATTGAACAACAAAAAAAAGCCGTAGAGGCTATTGCTAATTCGGAAGATGAGCCCACTTTTGAAAATACCGTACTTGCCCTTGAGAAAAGCGGTGAATTATTGAATAGATCTTCCCAGGTATTTTATGCACTTGCCGCGGCAAATACCAATGAGACGCTACAGGCTGTGGAGGAAGAAATGGCTCCAAAATTTGCTGCCCAAAAAGATATGATTTATTTAAATGATAAACTTTTCGAACGTTTTAAAACACTATATGATAAAAAGGAATCACTAAATCTGGATACGGAATCCTTAAAACTCCTTGAAAATTATTATGAAGATTTTGAAATTGCGGGAGCCAACCTTTCTTCAGAAGATAAAGAAAAACTAAAGGAATACAATGAAAAAATAGCTACGCTTACCACTAAGTTTGGTAAAACCCTTTTAGATGCCAATAATGCTGGTGCTGTAACTTTTACTAATAAGGAAGGCCTAGCGGGCGTTGATGAGGATTTTCTGAAATCTAAAGAAAGTAAAGACGGCAAAGGCTGGACCATCCCACTGCAGAACACTACCCAACAGCCGTTATTGCAGTCTATGGAAAATAGAGCAAGTCGCGAAAAATTGTTTAAAGCAGCTTGGCACAGATCAGACCAAGGCGCAAATGATACGCGGGAAATAATAAAGGAGTTGGTGGAAGTGCGTGCCCAAAAAGCAAAACTTTTGGGTTTTAATAATTACGCCGAGTGGAGCCTTCAAAAAACAATGGCCAAAACTCCTGAAAATGTAAATAAATTTTTCAGCGGACTTATTCCTGCAGCCACTACCAAAGCGCAAGCAGAATCTGATGAAATTCAGAAAATGATAAAATCAAAAGGGCAAGATTTCACACTTGAGCCATGGGATTGGAACTATTATGCTGAGATGGTTCGCAAAGAAAAATACGATCTTGACGAAAACCAGATAAAACCCTATTTTGAATTGAACAATGTTTTGGAAAAAGGTGTTTTTTATGCCGCAAATAAACTTTATGGCATAACTTATAAAGAGAGGACGGACATTCCAACATATCAGGAAGATGTAAAAGTCTATGAGTTATTCGAAGAAAATGGCGATCTCCTTGGTCTTTTCTATGCCGATTATTTTGCCAGACCCAGTAAAAGTGGGGGTGCTTGGATGGATAACTTTGTAACCCAATCTAAGTTGTACAACAAGAAACCAGTAATATATAATGTGTGCAACTATCCAAAGCCGGCAGAAGGCGAACCGGCATTATTGACGTATGACGAAGTGGAAACCATGTTCCATGAATTTGGGCATGCACTGCATGGATTTTTTGCCAACCAAGAGTATCCATCACTTTCTGGAACCGCCGTGGCGCGTGATTTTGTAGAGTTTCCATCACAGTTTAACGAAAACTGGGCGTTGTATCCAGAGGTGCTTAAAAACTATGCCATACATTATAAAACCGGCGCGGTAATTCCGCAGGAATTAATAGATAAGATTAAGGTTTCAGGAACTTTTAACCAAGGCTATAGTCTTGTGGAAAACTTGGCGGCATCAAATTTGGACATGCAGTGGCATATGGTTTCCCCCGATAAAAAGATAGAAGACGTTGGCACTTTTGAAAAAGCAGCTTTACATTCAACCAAAC
>JAGQYY010000123.1 GCA_020435825.1 Aequorivita sp. | reverse complement strand
ATAGTGTCGATAACATCGAAAACGTATCGATGTACAATGTTTTGGGCCAATTGGTGATAGATAACCGTGTGAATGCAACAACTTCACAGGTTGATATTTCTGGTCTTAGCACTGGCACGTATATAATGAAAGTGTCTGTGAACGGTCAGATAGGTACTTATAGAGTACTGAAACAATAATTTTATATTTTTTAATTTTAATAAGAACCACCCACTTCTTGTGGGTGGTTTTTTTTTTAGATACTCCAAATGATTTTGAGAATTTATTCTCTCTGATGTCATATAACAAAAGAAAACTTTATCCAAATGGTATTTTTTGTCATTTCATAAAGCATCCTTTTTCGTTAATTTTAATCGATCTAATAATCTTATAGTCAAAACCTTTGATATTTGGTTTTTTTAGAATAGATTTAGGCTTTTAAATCTATTACTAACTAAATTAATTTAATTATGAAAAGAATTACTATGTTAATTTTGCTCATGTTTTGTGCTATTGGATATAGTCAGCATGATGTAAAATCAATGGGAGTTGATAACCCTGTTATTTACAATAAACAGCAAACGACCCCTCAAGCTAATTATGAAGGCCGTTCTGCTACTTCTTTGGATAATGTTGTTCCAGTGGAAAGAAATTTTTCTGGACCAATGTCTTTAAGTGCTTCTAATAGTTCATTGAGAACTGTAGTGGGTCCTCCTCCAGGAACTGCATCTAGAAATATGCAGCCTAATTTATATTATAATAATAGGGCGCCAGTGACTATTACTCACAGTGTTACCCAGAATATTGTTGCGGGTAATTCAGTAACATGTAATGCTGGAGGTATTCCAGATGAAAACAGTTTTTTCAGAGATTTTGATTTGGCTGGAGATTTTGGCATCACTGATGATTTCGATGTAAGCAGTGCAGAATTTGCAGTGGAAGCTGTTTCTGGTGCGACCAATTTAACTATAAACATCTATTCTACAACAACTGTTTTTCCAGGCGGATATCCAGGTTCTGCAACTCTTCGGGGTACAGCTAATTATGTTTCAAACGTAGCTGACGCGGGTACTGTAGTTTCAGTTCCAATAACCGCAACCATTCCTGCGGGGGAAATTATGATTTATGAGCTCAAGATAAATGCTGGCGCTACTGCTTCATGGTTCCCCGGTTCTAATACTGGTGGACAAACTGGAGTTTCTTGGATAATGTCTGCTGCTTGTGGTATAAGCAATCCAACAGATTTGGCTGCAATCGGATTTCCGAATCAGCATATGGTCATGAATATTGTTGGAGAAGAAGCTGGTGGCGGTGGAGCATTCCCGGCTCCTTACTGTGGCCCGCTTGATTTCACTACAAATGTTGAGCCTATTACTTTGGTAGAAGTTGCTGGTATAAGCAATGTAACAGATGCCACGGTAAACGGTACACCCGATCACGAAGATTTTACAGCTATTAGTGGCGATATGGAAGCCGGAATGAGTTACCCTATTGCTCTTGAAGGAAATACAGATGGAAACTTCACAAACCGCTTTGTTGTATTTATAGACTGGAATCAAAACGGGGTTTTAAATGATGCGGGAGAAGTATATGAAATAACAGATCTTCTTATAAACTCTACCGGGGTTGATGGTCAGCAATCCAATGGAACTATAGATGTTCCTGCAGGAGCTTTGGCAGGAACTACCAGAATGAGGGTTAAAAAACAATTTGGAACGACTAATTATCTAGACCCTTGTTTGGCAACAGGTTTTGGTCAAGCTGAGGATTATTCTATTAATGTTACAACCGGCGGCGGTGGCGGTGGCGCTTGTGCCAACGCAATTATAGAAATAAACCAAGATTTTACTGATGCTTGTATGGCTAATATTTCTCAAGGTGGGTTGGCGCAGTCTTATATACCTTTGGAAGCTCAATCTGCTGGAGCTGGTATTATGTTTACAGCAACTTCTACTGGACTTGATGTGGATTTATCATTGTGGGACGGTCTTCCAAATGCAGGCGGAACGATGCTTGCTAGTGGAACAAGTCAAACCGACGGTACCGTTTGGGCTGATGTTTTTTGGGATCCAGTAGTAAATGTTACTGTTGGGAATACTTATTATATTGTTATTGATGGGGACCCTACATTGCCTTGTATCGCAGGAGCACTTAACAATCCATATGCTGGAGGAAATGTGTTTGCAAACAATTATACACCTTTCGTAAATTTCGACTATACCTTTAGAACCTATAGTTGTGAT
>JAGQYY010000122.1 GCA_020435825.1 Aequorivita sp. | reverse complement strand
AATTCAATTTTTAAAAATACTTTCTGGAATGATTTTATATATTTACACAAAGCTATAATTCATGACCATACCTGAATACTTCAGAAAAGTATCAACAGAAAGTCTATTTTCAACCCGTACTTTACAAAATTGCTGGCCAACTTGGAAAATGGCAATTAATAATATTTTAGGAGAAAATTTTAATGAAATAGACATCATCAATCTTGGAGATCATCTTTCGGATATTTTCAAATCAACTGGTGGCGATGGCCGAGGGCAAGGAGAGCTTTCGGCTGGAGGAACAGCATGGGAATCTCTGGTTTGTTGGTACATTAACTTGTGTACGGCCGGAAGTAGAACCGTAGCCATTCGAAAAATGAGTTTGGCACCGAAGCCAATACAGGATGCCATAACAGTAAACTATGGAAATTTTGCTTGTAATACTGAATCTGATATTACGGTAATAACATTCCCTGATTTGCCAGATTACAATATTAATATAAACGCTTTATCCGTTGAAAATAACGGGTTGCGTATTGAAACATTTAAACGAAATAGATTTAATCCAGAAATTATAAATTATTTATGTGGAAGGGATTTTGATAATTTTGAAATTGGCGTCATCCAATGCAAAACGAATTGGAATGATAACGCCCAAATACCCATGCTTTGGGATATGATTTATTCTGCAAATGGTTTTAGAGGAAGAAACATTACTATTGGAAGGGATGGCTACAACATTCACGATGCACAAAATTTTACGTATGCTTTTGTCACGGTACCTTCAAACCAAAGGGCAAACTACAAATCTGAATCTGTTGCCGTGAAGCGAGTTACAAATTTATCCGGTGGCAACTACTGGGGAAAAGCGACCGAACCTAACGTAGCGCGTTCTATAAAGGAAATATTCACGAATAATTATCAGGCGGGTTACCCGAACAATGTGAGGACTGAGATTCGAAATACCCTGCCAAAACTTTCCGGGGAGTTGTCTTATTTTAATATTATTTGATACGTTTTAATATTTCCGTGGCGACAGCCCTTGCCATAAGAGGTGGGACTGCATTGCCAACCAGAGTAAATTGCGGGACTTCCGTTTTCCTCTTGTTTCCACCTGTTGAACGTTTTCCCTGAAACACAAAGGAATCATCAAAAGATTGCAATCGTGCCATTTCCATAACGGTCAAAGCCCTCGGAGAATCATAATGGATGTAATCGTCTGCAATGGTCATGACGGTTGGGCTTTGTTTCTCTGGAATAAGCACGTTATAGTTGCGTTTGTTTGACAAAAGACCGGATTTTTTGAGTTTATCCTGTGCTTTTTTATAATCTCCTGCTTTCCTTATAATATCCAAACGCTCAATTACCTCATCGCTTTGTTTGCTGGTTTTATGGTTGTGGAGTAGGTCATAATCCTTTTTTCCGTCTTCCAATGCTTTACTGTTTTTAACATAAAATGGCATAGAAGCATTTTCAAACCTACTATTCAGCCTTCCTTCCTTGCTCCACTCTGCAAAGGTTTTGCCATTGTGTGGATTTGGTTTTCCATCGATACTTCGCGGCTTCAAAAGACTTTTCATTTTTTTTGCGCTGCCATTGTATTGTTTTGAGATATCAACCAGCTCATAATGCCGCACCTCATCGTCATTTCCTATAAAATCCAAATCGTACAAAGCTTCAAAAACTGTAACTTTTTCAGCTTCTGACACGGTTGGCGGAATTTCCGATACAAATTTTTGGTCTTTTCTGCAGCCAATGAACAGGACTCTCTCTCTATTTTGCGGCACTCCATAATCTGAGGAATTTGCAACAAAGGGTGCTTCTATTCTGTATAACCGTATGTTTTTAATGAGCGCTTCCAATTCTAACTTTTGCCGTTCGTCACAAAAATTTTTAAGGTCATCCAGACAATCATCAATAGCGATTGTGTAAATTTTTAAGGCCCTCAGAATATCCTTGCACGACTTTCCATGAACGGAAGGAATTTTAAGTTTTTTAAAAGCAACCTCAATTTTCCCAATGATTTCTTCCGTGTCCAATTCTGAAAGAAAATTTGTAAAAGAATCAACAAAATAATCGTTATCGATGTTACAAAAATCCTTTTCTTTTATGATATCCCTTTTCAGCTTTTCCCATTGTTTGTTTCGGATTAGAAGATTAAAGCCGTGTCTTATTGTACTTATCCTTTCATCGGTTTTACTTGTTTTATAATCTACTATTTCCGGAGTCAGCTTACGAAAAATAGACTCAACAGATTTAATGTAGGCCTCCTTGGCTTCTTCCGCTTTTATATCGCTAAACTGTTCTATTTCAATTCTTCTTATCAAACAATCCAAAAGAAACTCATTGTCTTCATTTGTTTTTTT
>JAGQYY010000121.1 GCA_020435825.1 Aequorivita sp. | reverse complement strand
GAAACATTACATTCTCCTCCTACTGTTTATAATTAGTGTTTCGGCAAAAGCACAGTTTGTTCCATTGTCTGAAAGTTCGGAAATAAGCATTATTACCATTGGTCCCGGCGCAGAACTTTACGATAAGTTTGGGCATAGCGCTTTTAGGATTGAGGATCCCGAAACGGGACAGGATGTGGTTTTCAATTACGGCGTTTATGATTTTGAAACTCCAAATTTCTATACAAAATTCGCGCAGGGAAAATTGCTTTATCAGCTTGGAGTTAGTTATTACCAACCATTTTACGACAGTTATGTGGTGCAAAACCGATGGGTAAAACAACAGACTTTAAACCTTACTTTATCTGAAAAACGGGCTGTTTCCGATTTTCTTTGGAACAATGCCCGGCCCGAGAACAAAAAGTACAAATACGATTTCTTTTTTGACAATTGCGCAACAAAAATCCGCGATGTAATTCAAGAAATATTGGGCAGTAAACTGGAGTTTAAAGAGAACCATATAAAGGAGGAGCTTACATTCCGCCAACTCATTCAACAGAACCTACAAGCAAATTCTTGGGGAAGCCTAGGGATAGACATTGCCCTTGGTGCTGTGATAGACAGGAAGGCGAAACCAATAGAATATCAATTTCTTCCTGAATATGTTTATGAAGGAGCTGCAAATGCTGTTATAAACAGAAACGGAGCTTCGGAAAGTTTGGTGAAACAAACAACAGTTCTTTTTGAAAACACTCCTACCCCAACTGAAAATACTTTCTTGACAAGTCCGCTGTTCATTTTGGGAATATTGGGGCTTTTGATTGTTTTTATTACCTATCAAGATTATAAAAGAAATGTGAGAAGTCGCTATTTAGATACGTTTCTTTTCTTTTTTACGGGTCTGATCGGTATATTTCTTTTATTGCTTTGGTTTGCTACCGACCACACTGCTACTGCCAATAATTATAATTTGCTGTGGGCTTTTCCCATTTCAATTTTTCTGATTGCTGCAATTGCAAAAAAACATATTTCACCTAAATTAAAGCGATATATATTTCTTTTACTATTGCTTTTAATACTTCTGACTATTCATTGGTTAACGGGGGTTCAGGTATTTGCTATTGGCCTGTTGCCTTTGTTGGTTGCCTTGTCTGTTCGCTATCTTTATTTGATTTACTATATCGGAAGGAAATAATCGTTTGTTGGTTGTCCGTTCTGGGTTGCCTGTTTGAGCAGTTGATGGCAAAAATAATCCCTTCACTTTTCGCTAATTCCTTTTCGCTATTACTTTAAACTTTAAACTTTTAATTTTAAGCTTTAAGCTTTTAACTTTGAGCTTTTAACTTTAAGCTTTTAACTAAAGGATGATTCACCAATCAAAAAGTTATATAAAATTCATTCGTCTTTCCAAAAACAGGCATGGCGTACACTCCCCTTTTGTGTATGATTTGGTGACGAAATGCTTTAATGACAAAACGAAATATTCCGAGTATGAAATTCTGAAAACGCACAGAAAAGCATTGCGAAGTGACCCTTCAACATTTGAAATGAAAGATTTTGGGCAAGGTTCGCGAGTTTTTAAAGGGAGCGCGCGAAAAGTTTCTTCAGTTGTTAAGAATGCAGGCATGAAGAAAAAACGTCAGAAATTGCTTTTTCGATTGGCAAAATATTTTAAAAGTGAAAACATTCTAGAGCTGGGAACTTCACTGGGCCTGGGAACTGTGGCGCTTTCACTTTCAAATGAATTTGCCGCCATAAGTACCGTGGAAGGTTGCCCGAACACATTAAGTAAAGCACAGCATTATTTTGAGAAATTCAATCTGCACAATATTCAGATTCACCAACAGCTTTTCGGTGAATTTCTTCAAAATACTTCCGAAAAATTTGATTTAATATATATAGATGGCGACCACAATGGTGAAAGAACTTTCGGATATTTCAATTCCCTTTTAAAAAATGTGCATAACAATTCAGCAATTATATTTGACGATATATACTGGAGCAAGGATATGACCGAGGCATGGCAGAAAATAATTGCAAATGAAAATGTAACAGTGAGCATTGATACTTTTCAATGGGGATTGGTTTTCTTTAGAAAAGAACAGGCAAAGCAACATTTTGTGATAAGGATTGGTTGATGGTTGTTAGCTTATAGCTGTTGCTATTGGCTGTTGGGTTGATTATGTAGCATTATATATTAAGTCTTTAAACTTTAAACCGTCTCAAGCTTCACACCTCACGCTTCACACCTCACGCTTCACACTTCACGCTTCACGCTTCACACCTCATGCCTCACGTCTTTTGGTGGTTGATGGTAAAAATGCCTTTTTACTTTTTACTTTTTACTTTTTACTTTTTACTTTAAACTTTTTACTTT
>JAGQYY010000120.1 GCA_020435825.1 Aequorivita sp. | reverse complement strand
ACATGTTTGGTTATGTTTTTTGATCGATTGCTATGAATACCAAGATTAGCTTGTATTTTATTTATTAATTCTCTCAAAAAACATGTTTGGTTATGTTTTTTGATCGATTGCTATGAATACCAAGATTAGCTTGTATTTTATTTATTAATTCTCTCAATTATTAAGGTATAAATTTAATGGTGGCTCAAAAAAAAATTACAGTTATTAATTTACAAACAGTCCATTGATAAAAAGTAGAACCCATTAATTGGTATTATTGGGAATTCCAGTATTTTTCATAATAAGTTGAAAAGAAGTATCAAAAAAATAGTAGCACCAGAATACGATACCCAACCATTTAGCTCCATCCTCAATAAGGTATAGCCAATCTCCAAGTTGATCCCCAAAAATTTTATAAACAATGGTGTCTGTAAAAACAGACAAAAAGAGGAAACCCAAAGCTATTAAAAAAGGAATAATGTTTGTTTGCAACAGGATTTTTCTAAAATAGATGAGATATGTTATAACAGCTGTAACCAAGAATAGATAGACTACTTTCTGATTCAATCCAATATCTGAACTCAAGTCTTCATGAAATTGAAATAAATCATCAAGCATTAAATATGCCGATAACAAAGAGGAATAAAGTAGGAATAAGTATAACTTTTCTGGTCCTTTATATCGAAGTATCATTGCTGCCAAAGCACAACTAAAGGTGGCAGCACACCATAAAATAACACCCAGATTTGAAAGCACTCCATATAATGGGTTAATACCTGCAATGGCAGCCGTATCACTTGTTAAGTCATTTAAGGGTACTTGATAAATCTGGCTGACCATTGCAATCGCAACGAGAACCATTAAAGCCGGAAAAAAAATAAACATTAACGTTTTTATAGATGTTTTTTTCAATAATTGAAACTTATTGGAAATAAGGTTTGGTAGTGATAAACTATTTGCTTTTGTCTTCATCCTACAATTAGCGTTTCGTTAATTAAATGGTTTATTCTTCGTTGTTATATTTGGTTTTTATTTTTTTTATCCATTAGATAAATATTACAATCCAAACCGTTCATCCTTCTTGCTTTTTTGAAATGCAGATTTTATTTACAATTTGATTTCTTTAAAGTTTTCCTGATTCTCTAAAAACCATTGATACGTATTTTCAATTCCCTGTTCCAATACAATTTCTGAATTCCAACCCACAGCATTCATTTTAGAGCTATCCATTAATTTACGCGGTGTGCCATCTGGCTGTGAGCTATCCCAAACTATTTCGCCTTTATGGCCAACTGCTTTTTGTATAGTTTCTGCCAATTGTTTTATGGTAACATCACTTCCTGTACCTACATTGTAGAGATGTTCTGGCAATTTATTTTTTACTGAAAAAAGAACCGCTTTTGCAAGATCGTCAACATGTAAAAACTCGCGCATTGGCGTACCACTGCCCCATAGTAGTACCTCGGCGTGATTATTATTTTTGGCTTCATGGAACTTGCGAATCATTGCCGGAAGCACGTGCGAAGTTTCCAAGTCGAAATTATCAAAAGGGCCATAAAGATTGGTGGGCATTAAACTCACAAAGTCCTTACCGAATTGTTTCCGAATAGCTTCACAGGCTTTTACACCCGCAATTTTGGCAATTGCATACCACTCATTGGTTGGCTCCAATGGCCCCGTCAATAAATATTCTTCCTTTAAAGGCTGGGGAGCTAGTTTGGGATATATACACGAGCTGCCCAGAAATATAAATTTTTGCACATTATTATGTTGTGCTGCATCTATAAGGTTATTTTGAATTTGCAGGTTTTCCATTAAAAATGGATAAGGATAGTTGTTGTTAGCCAAAATTCCACCAACCCTGGCAGCAGCATCAATAACAACTTGAGGCTGTTCGTTTTGAAAGAAAGAATTTACAGCTTTCTGATCTTTTAGATCGAGTTCTTTACTGGTTTTCCCAATAAGGCTACTAAAGCCATCTGCCAATAGTGCACGCCATACGGCAGCGCCAACCATACCTCGATGCCCCGCTACATATATTTTTGAATCCTTCTGCATGCTATTCAAAATAATTTAGCGTGGTAAAGCCTCCTTTTTTAAGGTATTGATCTTTTTTCATCAACTTTAAATCGCTTTCCATCATTTCTTTTATTAGCATAGGAAGATCATAAGTGGCTTCCCATCCTAACTTTGTTTTGGCTTTTGTGGGATCGCCAATCAGCAAATCCACTTCCGTGGGTCTAAAGTATTTGGGATCTACCTGAAGCACTTGTTTTCCTATTGGCAATTGATAATCTGGATGCTTACATTCTTTAACGAAGGCTTTCTCGTTTTCGCCCTCTCCCTTAAATTCCAATTCAATTTCAATTTCTGAAAAAGCCATACGCACAAAATCGCGCACCGCCGTAGTTTTGCCGGTTGCTATTACCCAATCTTCTGGTTCGTCTGTTTGAAGTATCATCCACATCATTTTCACATAGTCCTT
>JAGQYY010000011.1:41614-50724 GCA_020435825.1 Aequorivita sp. | reverse complement strand
TTGTGCCCGCCATCGCTTCCTTTAGTCTTTAATCGGATTGTACCAAAGGCCAAATTCAAATCGTCGGTGATGACCAGCATATTTTCCAGCGGAATTTTTTCCTTCTCAAGCCAGTAATTTACGGCCTTTCCGCTTAAATTCATATACGTACTGGGCTTCAGAAAAATAAAGGTTCTTCCTTTTACTTTATGTGAAGTAACATCGCCCAATTTGGCTGTTTCCCAAGAAAGTGAATTTTTTTCGGCATAAAAATCTACCACTTTAAAACCGATATTGTGGCGGGTGTTTGCATATTTGGAACCGATGTTGCCAAGGCCCACGATAAGGAATTTCTTCATTGGATCTTTTTCTTCTGAAATAATATCGGCGGTGTTTGCCGAAAAAAGTTTTTTAAAAAATGAAAACATACTGCTGCCAATCTTCGGTAAAAATAAAAAAAGCACCCCGAATTAACAGGATGCTTTATACTTATCTTTAAAAAGAAGAATTTATGCTTCAGCAGGAGCCTCAGCAGTTTCTTCAGCACCTTCAGCTGCTGGAGCTTCTGCTCCTTCTTCGCCTTCAGTTTCTTCTTCAACATCTGCAATTGCCGTACGCGAAGTTCTAACTTGGCAGATAACGGTGTTATCTGGGTGCATAATTTTGTAATTGTCCGTTTTAAGCGACTTTGTGTACATTTTGTTGCCTATACGCATTTCGGTAATGTCCGCCTCAATAAAATCCGGTAGATTTTCTGGCAAAGCCTTTACACGAAGCTTACGGTTAACTATACGCAAAACCCCACCGTTACGAACACCGCGTGAGTTACCAACGGTACGCACAGGAATTTCCATAGTCACTTCCTTATCATCAAAAATTTGGTAAAAATCGATGTGAAGAATACGGTCAGTCACCGGGTGAAATTGTATATCCTGAAGGATGGCGTTAATTTTTGCGCCACCTAAGTTGATTACAACCGTGTGTACGTCTGGAGTGTAAACCAAGTCTTTAAATGCAATTTCTTCTGCTGAAAAGCTAATTGGCTCATCCCCTCCGTAAACTACGCAAGGAACCATTCCAGCATTACGTAGGGCTTTCGTTGCCTTTTTGCCCACGCTTTCTCTTTGTGATCCTTTAATTGTAATAGATTTCATTTTGTTTGAATTGTTTATTTATTAAAAAACTCCCTAAAAAGCTGTTTTTTAGGGAGTGCAAAGATAAATTTTATTTTGGATTATCAGTTTAGGAAATTTGATTTTTTCTTAGGAAGTCATCTTGACTTTTTTCAATTGGCTAAAAAATGGCTCTTTTGAGCCTGCTTTTCGTCTTTTTATCCTTTCGTAACGCTGCTATGAAACTCAAAAAAGCCTTCAATCAAACTCAAAACTGCTCATTTTCGCTTCAATCAAAAAAGTCAAGATGACTTCAGGATAAAAATTCTACATCAAAAATTTAGAACTGATGGATTTATTGGCGTTAACGCTCAACATAACATCTGCAAAGAGTTTGGCGCAGCTCAACACCCTGATTTTATTGCTTGGCTTGGTTGGGATTGAGTCTGAAACGATGAGCTCCAACATTTGCGATTTTTCTATTCGCTCATACGCATTTCCTGAAAGAAGCGGATGCGTACAAACCGCACGAACGCTCAATGCGCCACGCTCCATCATTAAATCTGCCGCTGTGGTAAGGGTGCCTGCGGTATCAACCATATCGTCAACCAAAACAACGTTTTTCCCTTTCACATCGCCAATCAGTTCCATGTGCGAAATAACATTGGCCTTTTCACGCTGCTTATAGCAGATTACCACATCGCTCTCCAAAAATTTTGAATACGCATAAGCACGTTTTGAACCGCCCATATCCGGAGAAGCGATAGTTAGGTTTTCAAGGTTCAAACTTCTCAAGTAAGGTAAAAATATAGTTGAAGCAAAAAGATGATCCACTGGTTTTTCGAAAAACCCCTGTATTTGGTCAGCATGCAGATCCATGGTGATTATTCGGGTTGCCCCTGCCGTTTCAAGCATTTTTGCGACCAATTTTGCGGCAATCGGCACTCTTGGCTTGTCTTTTCTATCTTGGCGTGCCCAACCAAAATATGGCAATACTGCGGTTATATGTCTTGCCGAAGCGCGCTTTGCCGCATCAATCATCAATAAAAGCTCCATTAAATGATCGCTATTCGGAAAGGTGGAACCGATAAGAAAAACACGGCTTCCGCGAACGGATTCTTCAAAAGAAGGTTGAAATTCGCCATCGCTATAATGTGAAGTAATAACTTTTCCCAAGGGTATCCCAAAGGCATCTGCTATATCCTGCGCGAGCGCTTCACTTTGTTTACAGGCAAAAATCTTTGGTTCCGGAACAGCGGTTGACATAATTTGTGGTTTTGGGTTATTTTGGTAGCAAAGGTAAAAATTAATAGCGAGCGATATTTAAAAAAATAGCCCCATAAAAAATTAATGAAATTATAAATATTTGTTTATTTTTGCCTCCCGTTTGCTCAAGTGGCGGAATTGGTAGACGCGCTGGATTCAAAATCCAGTTCTTTCGGGAGTGTGGGTTCGATTCCCACCTCGAGTACAGAACAAAACCTCAACAGAAATGTTGGGGTTTTTATTTTTCTAATTAATTAGAAATCTTCCCCACAATCACTATATTTGGGCAAACCTTGAAAAACCACTATCCCCAATGTCTGATTTCTGGTTGTATTTTAACCTTGGCCTTCACCACGTATTGGACTGGAAAGCCTATGACCACGTTCTTTTTTTGATTGTGCTCTGTGCAGCATATACTTTTTCTTCGTGGAAAAGGTTGTTGCTTTTGGTGACCATGTTTACCGTTGGACACACTATTTCCCTTCTTTTGGCCAGCTATAATGTGGTAAGCGTTTCAAGTAAACTTATTGAATTCTTGATTCCCGTAACCATATTGGTCACCGCACTTTTTAATCTTTTTACCGCCGGAAAGGAGAAGAAAATGGAAAAAATGGGCATTTTCTATATTGTTACCATTTTCTTCGGATTGATTCACGGCTTGGGATTTGCGTCTTTTTTTACAAAACTGGACAGTGGAAACGAAATACTTCCACTATTGGAGTTTGCTCTGGGCATTGAAGCTGCTCAAATTATAGTTGTTATTATAATTTTAATCATAGCATTCATATTTCAAACCATCTTTCGCTTTAACAAACGCGATTGGGTTTTAGTGGTTTCTTCCTTAGTTATCGGAATGATTATCCCAATGCTCATCGACAACTGGATATTTTGAAGAGTTGGTTGGCCTCAGTAAGTCGTGGTTAGAAAAAAAATTCATTTGCTGATTTCTTATTTGATTTTTGAACTTCTCACCCCTTCAACTTCTCGACCCATTAACTTCATTTGGCAATAACTTAACAACAATTTATTTGGCAATGGTGTAACTTCAAAGTAATTTCGCTACCTATATAATAGTATGAAGGACAGCAAACAACGCAAGTACGATATTGCCTATCTGCGGATGGCCCAAGAGTGGAGCAAGCTTTCTTATTGCAAGCGAAGACAGGTTGGCGCACTTATTGTGAAAGATAAAATGATCATCAGTGATGGTTACAACGGCACTCCCACAGGTTTTGAAAACATTTGCGAAGATGAAGAAGGATACACCAAGTGGTATGTGCTGCATGCAGAAGCAAATGCAATTTTAAAAGTAGCCTCAAGTACGCAGGCCTGCCAAGGAGCAACGCTTTACATTACAATGTCGCCCTGCAAGGAATGTAGCAAATTAATTCACCAAGCCGGTATAAAAAGAATGGTTTATTACAACGAATATAAAGACAGCTCCGGGATTGCTTTTCTTGAAAAAGCCGGCGTGAGCATACAGCACATTTCAGATTTGGATATAGAATAATGGGAAATCAAAAAAAATACTTGCCTTTGTGGATTGGATTGGCGCTTGCTGTAGGTGTTTTTATTGGGTCAAAGCTCAATTTTAATGATGCTACTGAAAAAATCTTTGCCACGAGTTCAAAAAAGGATAAGCTCAATAGACTCATAGACTATATAGATTACGAATACGTGGATAATGTGAACACAGACAGCATTGTGGATGTAACGGTTAATGGTATTCTCGAAAACCTCGACCCTCATTCGGTTTATATTCCCAAAAGCGAATATCAACACAATGCAGACGATATGCGTGGTGCCTTCACGGGCATTGGAGTTAGCTTTTATGTTTACAAAGACACCATTGCCGTAATCCGCGCCATTGAAGGCGGACCCGCAGAAAAAGCAGGTATTAGAGGAGGCGACAGATTATTGTATGCTGATGGAAAAAAACTTTTTGGTGAATTAGTCCAGCGCGACAGCATTCCCAATTATCTGAAAGGAGAAATAAATAGTAAGGTTGCCCTGGACGTTTACCGCCCCAGTGAAAACAGGACCTTAGAAATAAAAGTCCGAAGAAAGCAAGTGCCACTGGTTAGTGTGGACGCTTCCTATAAATTGGCGGACGATTTAGGTTATATAAAACTGAACCGTTTTTCAGAAACCACTTATAAAGAATTTGAAAGTGCTCTAGAAAAACTAAAAGACCAAGGCATCAAAAAACTTGTTTTGGACCTTCGCGGCAATCCAGGAGGCTATATCTCAACCGCAGAAAGAGTAGTTGATGAATTCTTGGAAAGTGACAAACTTGTTCTTATTACCAAAAACAAAAGTGGCGACATCAATAAAACCTATGCGACCCGCCGCGGCGATTTTGAACACGGAAAACTCTACGTTTTGATAAATGAAAACTCCGCTTCTGCCAGTGAAATCGTGGCCGGCGCACTTCAAGATAATGACAAAGGAACCATAATCGGTCGCCGTTCTTTTGGGAAGGGATTGGTTCAACGTGAAATGTCTCTTGGCGATGGCAGTGCCGTGCGTTTAACCATTGCCCGCTATTACACCCCAACGGGCCGTTCCATTCAGCGCCCCTATGGAAATGGGAATGACACTTATTATAGCGATTATGAAAAACGTTATCGCAACGGTGAATTGATTCATGCAGACAGCATTAAAGTTGCCGACTCCCTTAAATATGTTACTCCAAAGGGAAAAGTGGTTTACGGCGGAGGCGGGATTATTCCCGATGTTTTTGTTCCCAAAGACACAAGCATTGAAAATGAAACCCTTCAATATGTTTCCAAAAGTGGCTTTATGAGCTATTTCATTTTTGAATACCTCGAAAAAAACCGAGCTGTTTTTAAAGGAATGAAATTTGACGATTTCAGAAAAAACTTTATCGTGGACGATACACTTTCCAAAGAATTTATTGAATACGCCAAATTTAACGAAGCGCAGATAGACCTCTCTAACTACACCGAAGAGTTAAAAAGAACACTAAAAGCAAACATTGCCCAGCAGCTTTTCGGGCCAAATGAGTATGAAATTATTCTTAACGAAAATGACCCTATGCTCCTAAAAGTTTTGGAGCTGGAGGCCAACAACCATCTGGAAAAAAATTAAAGGCCTACTTCTTAGTGCGTGCAGCAATGTTCCTGGAAATTAACAATATACCCAGCATTAAAATTGCACAAAGACCTGCCAAAATACTAATTGCGGCTATGGCACTTTCTCCTTCAAATAAATTGCCAAAATCTAATTTAGTAGCATTAAAAATTACCAATCCCGTGGCTAAGGCTATCAAAATGTAAATAAGTATTTTCATTATAAATTAATTAAACAATTCTTGAATATTTGAGGTGAAGAGCTTCACTGCGATCGCCAGCAAAATTACACCAAATATTTTTTGGATTACAGCAATTCCGTTCTTTCCCAGAAAACGCTGCAATTTGCCTGATGTTTTAAGCACTGCAAAAATGATTACAATATTTACCAATATTGCAACAATAATATTTTGAATAGCATACTCTGCACGTAGCGAAAGCAATGTGGTCAAACTTCCGGGCCCCGCCAATAGCGGAAATGCCAATGGAAATATGGAAGCCAAGTCTGGACTGGCATCTGCTTCTTTAAAAAGCGTAACACCCAAAATCATTTCCAGCGCAATGAAGAAAAGTATAAGTGCGCCCGCCACCGCAAATTCATTAACATTTACACCAATCAGTTTTAAGATACTTTCCCCCAAAAAAAGAAAAACAACCATCACTATGGCGGCGATTACAGAAGCCTTGCCCGAGTTAATATGGCCTGCCTTTTCGCGTAGCCCGATTATAATAGGAATATTTCCTATTATATCTATTACCGCAAAGAGAACCATAGTAGCCGTAACTATTTCCTTAAAATTTAAAACCATTACCTTTTTTTGAGGGCGCAAAATTAGACAATTAAATTTGATGCCCTAACTTTATCTGTCGTTAATAAAAGTATAATTTCTACTACGTACAATAAGTAAAGAAACTATATTTGCCACATGTTTCAACTGGGAAAAACAATCGTTTCTGAAGACATTATCGAAAAAGATTTTGTGTGCAACCTCAATGCGTGCAAGGGAGCATGTTGTATTGAAGGCGAAGCGGGAGCTCCCATTACTGAAGAAGAAGTAGCAATTCTTCAGGAAATATACCCCAAAGTGAAACCTTTTCTTCGCCCTGAAGGGATTGCTGCCATTGAACAACAAGGCACGTACATCAAAACTGATCTTGATGACTTGGAAACTCCTTTAGTTGAAGGTAAAGAATGTGCTTACGTAACCTTTACGGACAAGGGTATAGCAAGCTGTGGTATTGAAGATGCATTCAATGCGGGCGCTATTGATTTTAGAAAACCTATTTCATGTCATTTATATCCTGTTCGCGTTCAAGAATACAGTGAGTTTGCAGCCGTAAACTACCACCGATGGCCTATTTGTGACGATGCCTGTACCTTGGGCAAGGAACTCAAAGTACCGGTCTATAAATTTGTAAAAACGGCCCTTATCCGAAAGTTTGGCGAAAATTGGTACACAGCACTTGAAAAAGTAGCTTCGGAAATGAAGTAACCAAACCTTCTTCTTCTTTTTAATCACTGCTTTTTTTACTGATATTGATTATATTAGTGCTATAATTCAACAAATTATTAACTAACTAAAATTTTCAATTATGAAAAAGTATGTATTAGCTCTTTTTGTTTTTTCAGCTTTCATAGGTTGCAAAGACAATCCCGTGAGTAAAAAAATAAAAGAAACAAAAGAAGCAGTTTCTAATACGACCAATGCGGTGCAAGAAATGACCAAAATGCAAGATGATATTAAAGAGCTGCAAGAAAAAACTCCACTGACCAATGAAGAATTAAAATCTTGGTTACCTGATGAAGTGAACGGTATGAAACGCATCAGTTATAAAGCAGGCCAAGCAGGAATGATGAACATCTCTTCTATTGAGGCTGCTTATGCCAATGAAGACAAATCAAAGAAATTTACCATAAACATCATTGACGGCGCTGGACAAGTAGGTGCCGCAGCAACAGCAGGAATAAGAATGGTAATGAGTCAGGATTTTGAAGAAGAAAGCGAAAACGGTTCCCGAAGGACCGTAACCAAAAATGGCACAAAAGCTATTGAGGAATATCGTTCGGGAAATAACAACAGTACAATTCAACTTATGGAAGGCAACCGTTTCTATCTTGAAGCCAAAGGAAATAATATGGATCTTGATGAAACTTGGGATGCAATTGACGAAATTGATTTGGATAAATTAGGTTAAACCCTTCATTTAACAGCTTTTTGAAAGCCGAAAACACTAGTGTTTTCGGCTTTTTCCATTTATGTTACATCTGTTATAGAGTTTGTTACAATAGTCATATTGTTGGTTTAATACTTGCCATAGATTTGTGTCAGATTTAAATCACTAATAGCATATACTCCTCAATTATAAAGTGAAATAAACAAGTATTAATTAAAAAACACGTAATCATGAAAAATGTAATTACCTTTTTAATGTGCTCACTTTGTATCATCGCAGGGATAGCACAGTCAGATTTAAGCGGGAACGCAATTGTAATTCCCGAAAGAACTCCAGAGCTTGAAGCTTTGTATCAACAAGCTAAAACTCTTGAAGAGAACGGTACGGCGGCCGAGATCAACGCCAACCGTATCGCCATTAAAAATGCATGGCAGGATATTGACCCTAACACGGCTGCACTATACAAGCCAATCGAAACAACGCAATATTCACAGGTTGGGGGTGATGGCAACTTTCGTCCCACTACCATAGTAGAACGCCCAGAACAATCGAGATCTCCCGAAGATTGGGACACTGATCGTTTGTTAAGAGACGATTATATTGACGGTTTGGATATGGATGTTACCGGTAGCGGAGATATATATATTACTGCTTTTGAAAATTTTACCGGAAGTGGTTCAGACTCAAATCTATATATATATCGCTCTACCGATGGCGGCAATACATTTACATTATGGATAGATCTGCCTGTAATTAATTCTTTTTTCTCAAAGATACAGACAATCTCTATGGACGGAAGCGGCGATGATTATTTGCTCGTTTATTCTATGTTCGAAAATGGGGTTTTTCAGGCCCTTAGATGGAATGTGGCTTCTGCAGCTTTTGCCTTCCAAACCGTGGCTAGTAATGTTACTGATTTTGGTGTGGACCGAAATTATCCTGGAAATACCAGTGCGCAACGCGTTTTTGCAACTTATCAAAAAACTACGAGCTGTACGGCAGTACATTCGGCCAGAAGTACAGCAGGAAGTTATGGATTTGATTGGGTAGATGAAGTTAGCTTAGGAACCTGTGGACAACAACTAGAGTTTACTTATGGTCTTAATGGAGCCAGTTATGCAACCTATACGGGGGCCACTTCAGGGAACTTGTATGCAGAAGTAAATTCAAACTACAATGACCCGGCATCATGGGGTACCAGAGAAACCGTTATAGACGGTAGCGTAACAGAAGTATTAAACCCTACAATCCGCGCAGCTAGATTAGAACTGGCCACTGACAAAGTTGTGATTTGGGCATCACAGAGAGCGGCCGGATCATCCGACAATTTTAATGGTTTGGGGCTAAAGCGCTTAAGTGGTGCGGCCTATGTCAATTTTAGTAATTTCGGTTCAGGTGGAGCAGATTGGAATATTGCACATACCGATAGTTGGGTGCGCAAAATTAATGGCACAGAGGAAATTCGTATGGCTTACGTTCGCGATAA
>JAGQYY010000011.1:38572-41517 GCA_020435825.1 Aequorivita sp. | reverse complement strand
CCAGATACTGAAAATGACACAAACAGATCCCTAACCTTTAACGGGACAGATTTTGACCCATTTGAGCCAGTAGTGGACCCAACCAATAAAGCTTTTGATGGATTTCCATCAGTTACTGCTGAAACTGCTGACAACTTACCCTGCATGGCTTTTGCTGGAACAAGTGTCTCTGGAACATACGGTTTTGGATTGTATTTTGACGCTAAAACAGTTTTGATAGGCGTGGGCGAAAACAGCTTTGAAGGTTTCAAACTCTATCCAAACCCTGCACATGAAGTTTTGAACCTTTCTGCTAAGAGTACAATTGAGAGTGTTTCGATGTTTTCATTATTAGGTCAAAAAGTTCTTGAAACCTCCATAGATCAAAATGAAGCTTCAATTAACATTGCATCCCTAACTCCGGGTGTTTACCTTATGAAGGTTATGATTGATGGTAATTCTGACACATACAAAATCGTTAAACAATAAGAGGAGATTGTTTAATGTTGAAAAGAAGGGTTCGCTTTACGGCGGCCCTTTCTTTATTTTGATACTTACCTATAAAAGTAAAGTGCGGCTTTGTTCTTGATAAATATTTTCAGAATCCAATAACTATCGGGGCATTTCATCTGACTATAATATTTGTTTTTAAAAGGACAGATGGAACATCCAAATAGACATTCATCTGTGTGTTTAAAATTAATCGTAGATGTTTCATTATATTTACGGCATGCGCAAACTTTGTCTTATTTTATTTCTTTTTACAGTTACGGCGGGCTTTTCTCAAAGTGATGCTTTGGCCAATAATTATTATGAACAAGGCCAATTTCAAAAAGCATTGAGCATTTATGAAAAATTGAGCAAGCAAAATCCCTATCGCTTAGACTATTTTATGTCTATGATAGCCTCAAATCAACAGCTCGAAAATTTTTCCGAAGCAGAAAAACTATTGAAAGAAAAACTGGGGGACGGTCGTAATTTTCCACAACTTTATGTAGAACTGGGATATAATTATTCTCTTCAAAACAAGGAGGAGCTAGCCTTACAATATTTCAACAAAGCAATTGAAGCCTTGGATCAAAACCCAAACTTTGCGTATAATATTGGAGCCAGTTTTCAAAAATACAGCCTTCTTGATGAAGCTGTCACTACTTATGAAAAAGGAATGGCGCTTAGCGATAAAATGGATTTTAACTCACAATTGGCTCAAATTTATGGCGAACAGGGCAAGCTTGAAAAAATGTTTGACAGCTATTTAAACCTCATCGAGAAGAATCTGAGTTTTAAAGCAGTGGCGCAACGATATTTTAGTCTTTACACCACAGAAAATCCCGCTAATGAAGCAAATGTTATTCTTAAGAAAATATTGCTTCAGCGTTCCCAGCAAAACCCAGATATTCTTTATAATGAATTGCTTAGTTGGTTGTTTATTCAACAAAAAGAATACAAAAAAGCATTTATACAAGAAAAAGCAATCTATAAACGGATAGGTGAAGACCTTGGCGGAATTACCGAACTCGCCTACATTGCCATTGCCGATGAGGATTACGAAACCGGAAGAGAAATAGTAAACTACATTATTGACAATTCATTCACATCTCAAAACAAACTTCAGGGAAACCAAATCTTGATGAAAATGGAGGTAAAAACTGCCAAGCCCAAAGATTATCCAGAAGTAGAAAAAAAGTTTGAAAAACTGTTGGATGAATTCGGCAGAAACCAAGAAACATATTTGCTGCAAATAGACTACAATCACTTTTTAGCTTTCCAAAACAATAAAAAAGAAGCTGCCATAGAAAATTTGAAAAATTTGGCAAAACAAAATTTAACGGCATATCAGGAAGCAAGGGTAAAAATGGAGCTGGCAGATATTTTGGTTTTTGATGAAAAATTTAATGAAGCCCTAATCTATTATTCCCAAATCCAGAAAAAAGTACAGAGTGACGTACTGGCGCAGGAAGCGCGTTTTAAAGTAGCGCGCACCAGTTATTTTAAGGGCGATTTTGAATGGGCGCAAGTGCAACTTGATGTACTTAAAAAATCTACTTCACAATTAATGGCGAACGACGCAATGCAGCTCAGTTTGTTGATTCGCGATAATTCTTTGGAAGATTCCACACAAATAGCATTAAAAAAATATGCCCGTGCAGATCTTTTGGAATTTCAAGATAAAGATGTTGAAGCAATTGCTGCTTTAGAAGATATTTTAACAAACCACAAAGGCGAAAAAATAGAGGACGAAGCCTTGTTAAAGCAAGGTGAGATCTATGAAAAGCAAGGCAAATACGAACAAGCCGAAGCCAATTACCTAAAAATAATAGAGTTTTACAATGATGATATTTTAGCAGACGATGCCCATTACCGCCTTGCAAAAATTTACGAAGAAAAATTAAATCAGCCCGATAAAGCAAAAGCACAATACGAAGCAATTATTTTCAACTTTGCGGACAGTATTTATTTTGTAGATGCACGGAAAAAGTACCGTGCTTTGCGAGGGGACGCTATTAATTAAGCATCGCGTTTGAAATTTTAAAACATGTACATCTACAACGTAACCATAAACATAGAAGAAACCATTCACGACCGCTGGTTACAATGGATGAAGAACGAACACATACCGGCGATGATCGCCACCGGAAAGTTCAGCAAAGCGTTGATGGCTCGTGTTATGGTTGAGGAAGAAATGGGCGGCTTGACCTATGCAGTTCAATATACCACAGATAGTAAAGAAACACTTCAGAAGTATTATGCCGAAAATGCTGCGGAACTTCGCGCGCAGAGCAAACCGTTTGAAGGAAAATTTGTTGCTTTCAGAACCGAGCTAGAAATTGTAAGCGAACACTAATGAGTAAAGAAGTACGTGCCAAAAAACACCTAGGCCAGCATTTTCTGAAAGATGAAGCCATTGCAGAAAAAATTGGCGATACTTTGACACTGCGGGGCTATAAAAATGTTTTGGAAATTGG
>JAGQYY010000011.1:7639-38473 GCA_020435825.1 Aequorivita sp. | reverse complement strand
TATAGCTATGGACCTTGATACGGAATCCATTGCATATCTTGAAAAAAACTATCCCGACAAAAACCTCAAAATCCTGGAAGCAGATTTTTTGAAATATGATATTTCACAACTTTTCGGAGAGGAACAATTCGCCATTACTGGCAACTTTCCGTATAACATTTCAACTCAGATTGTTTTTAAAATGTTGGAATTGAAAGAACAAATTCCAGAGTTTACGGGTATGTTTCAAAAAGAAGTGGCACAGCGTATTTGCGAAAAAGAAGGAAGCAAAGCTTATGGAATTTTATCCGTTTTAGCGCAAGCTTTTTATGATGCGGAATATCTATTTACCGTGCCGCCATCGGTTTTCAATCCACCACCAAAAGTGGACAGTGGGGTGCTTCGGCTTCGGAGAAAGGAAAATATTTCAATCCCCTGTGATGAAAAAATGCTTTATAAAGTTGTAAAGACCGCTTTTCAGCAACGAAGAAAAACACTTCGCAATAGCTTAAAATCCTTCAATCTCTCCGATAAAATAAAAGAAGATGCTATCTTTGGCCTACGCCCGGAACAACTTTCCGTTTCGCAATTTATAGCCCTTACACAAAAACTGGAAAACGATGCAATTTGAACTGACCGAAGAGTTTATAGAGCAGGTTGAACAGTACATCGCCAATAATGATGGTGATGCGCTGAAAGGGCTCTTGGACGATTTTCACTTTGCCGATGTTGCCGAACTGCTTCAAGAACTAAATCACGAGGAAGCCACCTATTTGGTTAAACTTCTCGATAGCGAAATTACCAGTGAGGCGTTAATGGAATTGGACGAAGATTTTAGGGAACGCATCCTCGACAATCTTTCTCCTTCCGAAATTGCCGACGAGCTGGACGAAATGGACACCGATGATGCTGCAGATATTATTGCAGAACTCGATGACGATGTTCAGAAACAAGTAATTGACCATATTGAGGATGAGGATCACGCTGCGGATATCGTGGATCTGTTGCGTTATGACGAAGATACAGCCGGAGGTTTAATGGCTAAGGAATTGGTTCGCGTTAAAGAAACCTGGACCGTTGCCGGATGTGTGCGAGAGATGCGCCGCCAGGCTGAAAACGTTACCCGAGTACATTCCATCTATGTTACCGACAAGTACGGAAAACTTAAAGGCCGGCTTTCTTTAAAAGATTTGCTTACCGCTCCCGAACGTGCTCACATCAGCGAAATTTACATTCCAAAGGTAGATTATGTAAACGTACATACCGAAGCCGAAGATGTAGCCCGAATCATGCAGAAATACGATTTGGAAGCCATCCCGGTCGTTGATGATGAAGGAATTCTGGTGGGAAGAATTACCATCGACGATATTGTAGATTTCATAAAGGAAGAAGCTGAAAAAGACTACCAAATGGCAGCGGGTATTAGCCAAGACGTAGAGGCTGATGATGGAATCATAAAACAAACCCGTGCCCGCTTGCCGTGGCTTTTAATTGGTATGCTTGGCGGGCTTGGGGCTGCCAGTATCATTGCAAGTTTTCAAACTATTTTACAAAGCTATCCAAAGTTGCTTATTTTCGTACCACTTATTCAAGCTACCGCCGGTAACGTGGGCGTTCAGTCAAGTGCTATTGTTGTTCAAGGATTGGCAAACGATACGCTTAAAGGAAATATTATTTCGCGCTTGCTCCGTGAATCCGGTTTGGCGCTCGTTAACGGTCTTGCCATTGCCCTGGTCGTTTTAGTGATAAGCCATTTTCTATTTTTCACAACCTATTTGGAATCCATAAGCATTGGTATTGCCCTTATAAGTGTTATCCTTTTGGCGGCCTTGATTGGAACTTTTATTCCAATTATTTTAGACAAAAGGGGGATCGACCCTGCAGTTGCAACGGGTCCCTTTATCACAACCAGCAATGATGTTTTTGGCATACTTACCTACTTTTTAATAGCCAAACTAATCCTTGGATTTTGAAATCTGAGATTTTCAAACATCGTTTTACGGTTCCAGCCTCAGCAATTGATGGTTTGAATCACGTAAATAATGTAATTTATTTGCAGTGGTGCCTTGACGCTGCGGAAGCACATTGGATCTCAAAAACTTCTGAAAAGCAACGCGAAAAATATGTTTGGGTCGTTTTGAACCATTTCATTTCGTATAAAAATCCTTCCTTTTTAGGTGAAGAACTTGAAACCCAAACTTGGATTGAAAGTTACGAAGGCGTAAAAAGCGAAAGACACTACAAAATAATCCGTCCTTCTGACGGAAAAACTATCGTTGAAGCTACGACGCTTTGGTGCTTTTTGGACGCAAAAACATTTCGGCCCACGAAAATTACTGAGGAAATCTCAAACCTTTTCATTTAAAATATGAAGTCAGGGAAGTAGCCTTCAAAACTATTATTTTCAATACTTTTGCGCTATAAAACCACACCGCATTGAGCGTTTTCAAAAAACTTTTTAAACAGACTTTTATTTATGGCCTTGCCACGGTTTTGCCGCGTGTGTTGTCCGTAATTTTAGTGCCGCTTTATGTGAAAGTTTTGCTGCCGGAGGAATACGGAATCTATTCCACCGTGATGGCTTTCCTTATTTTGGGAAACGTTTTGTTGAGCTACGGAATGGAAACTGCCTTTTTCAGGTTTATTACAAAAGACGCTTCACAACAGAAAATCGTTCAGTCCACAACGCTTACTTCGCTCACGGTTTCCACCTTGGTATTTTTGGGAATCACATTACTTTTTAGAAATTCCATTGCTGAGGTTTCAGAATTTAAGCCTGAATACGTTACCTACGGACTTTTAATTTTAGCGTTGGACGCTTTGGCCGTATTGCCTTTTGTGTGGTTTCGCGCCAACGAAAAGCCGATGAAATATGCGGTTATAAAAATCTTCAACGTAGTTATAAATCTCGCATTCAATTTATTTTTCCTCTTAATGCTTCCCAAACTTTCGGAAACTAATAATTACTGGAATTCCCTTTGGTTTCCCAACAACAAAGTGGCCTATGTATTCATTGCGAATTTAATTGCAAGTGCCGTAACGCTTTTAATGCTACTGCCGCTTTATATAAAAATAGGTTTCGGTTTTAGCAAAACTATTTGGAAACAGATGATGAATTATGCAATCCCTGTGCTAATTGCGGGAATTGCTTTCAGTATAAACGAAGCTTTTGATAGAATTTTACTGAAATATTTACTCCCTGAAAATGAAGCTGAAACACAAGTGGGGCTTTATTCAGCCTGCTATAAATTAGGGATGTTTATGACACTTTTCGTAATGGCTTTCCGGTTGGGGATTGAACCCTTCTTTTTTAATCATTCCGGCCACGAAAACGCGAAAAACACCTACGCCACAATTACAAAATATTTCACGCTTTTTGGATGCTTAATTCTTTTGGTAGTAATAGTGTATATTGACATTTTTAAACGAATATTAATTCCGAACAGTCAATATTGGGAAGCTTTAAAAATAGTTCCACTCATACTCTTGGCAAATCTATTTTTGGGAATTTACCACAACCTTTCGGTGTGGTACAAAGTTACGGACCGCACAAAATACGGTGCTTACATTTCAGTTTTTGCAGCAATCGTAACGCTTGTGCTCAACTATGTTTTGATACCAATTATAGGCTATATGGGCTCCGCAATCGCAACTCTTTCAGCCTATGGCAGTATGATGGTGCTTTCGTATCTTTACGGCCGCAAGTATTATGACGTTCCTTACCAAGTGAAAAAAATATGCGGTTATTTACTGCTGGCAATAGGCTTTTCAGCAATTTCTTTTTACGGTTTCAACGGAAATATCTGGCTTGGAACTACGTTGTTAGTAGTATTTATAGGAATAATGTTCTATTCTGAAAAGAAAGAGTTTTTAAAAATCATCCGAAAATAATTTCAATGAAAATTAAAATAATCAACAAATCCGATCACCCATTGCCTTCCTACGAAACGATCGCCTCCGCAGGAATGGATTTACGCGCCTGTGTTGAAGTGCCTTCAACCTTAAAACCATTGCAGCGCGCCATTGTTAAAACAGGTCTTTTTATAGAATTGCCAATAGGCTACGAGGCCCAAGTGCGTCCACGAAGCGGTTTGGCAGCAAAAAAAGGAATTACGGTTTTAAACGCTCCCGGAACGATTGATGCTGATTATAGAGGTGAAATTGGGGTGATTTTGGTAAACCTTTCCAATGAAGATTTCACTATCGAGCACGGTGAGCGAATCGCACAATTGGTAATCGCAAAACACGAACGCGCCGATTGGGAAGAAGTGGAAGAACTTGGTGAGACTTCACGCGGAGCGGGAGGTTTTGGCAGTACGGGAACAAAATAATAAATTGAATTCAACTAAAAATAAATGAAAATCATAGTCCCAATGGCAGGCCGCGGCAGCCGTCTTCGCCCACATACCCTTACAATTCCAAAACCATTGATACCCGTTGCCGGAAAACCAATCGTACACCGTTTGGTGGAAGATATCGCGGGCGTTTTGAACGAAGAAATTGATGAAATCGCCTTCATTCTTGGCGATCCTGCTTTTTTTGGCGATGAAGTAGTCGAGAGTTTAAAAACTCTCGCAACAAGTTTAGATGCAAAACCAACAATATACAGGCAGTTAGACCCAAAAGGAACCGGCCACGCCATTATGTGCGCCAAGGATTCACTTTCTGGACCGGCAGTAATCGCTTATGCAGATACTTTGATAAGAGCAGATTTCAATTTAGACAAAGAGGCCGATGCCGTAATTTGGACCAAAAAAGTTACAAATCCTGAAGCCTATGGTGTTGTAAACCTAAACGAAAAAGATGAAATAATTGAATTGGTTGAAAAACCAAAAGAATATGTGAGCGACCAAGCCGTTATAGGTATTTACTATTTTAAGGACGTGGCACAACTTAAAGATGAATTGCAGTACGTGCTCGACAATAACATCATAAATGGCGGCGAATACCAAATTAATGACGGTATAAAAAGAATGATGGCAGGCGGAAAAATTTTTAAAACCGGAACAGTGGACGAATGGATGGACTGCGGAAACAAAGAAGTTACCGTGGAGACCAATCAGAAAATGTTGGGTTTTCTTTTTGAAGCGAATAAAAAATTAGTTTCTGAAAATATCACTGCTGAAAATTCAAAAATAGTGGAGCCCTGCTTTATTGGTGAAAATGTGATTTTAAAAAACAGTACTGTTGGTCCATACGCCTCCATTGGTAAAGGCACTGTAATTGAGGATAGCACTGTAAAAAATAGCATTATCCAAACCCATTCAAAAATTAAGAACGCTCATTTGGACAACGCCATGATTGGCAATTATGCTACTTTTGATGGCCAATTCACCAATGTGAGCATCGGCGATTATTCTGAATTGAAGTAATTAATTGCTGGAAGAAATAAAACCCAAAATTTGAAGCAAAAATTCATATACATACTTTTAATTTTCTTCGGAATTCTACTTCCGAAGCAACTCTGTGCCCAGGAAATTAAAAACGATTCCATCCAAAATCCTATGGATCAGCTGGGCGATGTAACCGATGCTTTTCAAGAAAACTTTTTTGAGGCTTTGAAACAAAAAGCAATCGAAAATTATGAATTGGCACTCGCAGCTTTGAATAAAGCTGAAAAAGCTGCGAAAAGTGAAGAAAATAAGGCTGTTGTATATTTTGAAATGGGTAAAAACCACACCTATTTAAAACAATATGCAAAAGCCGAAGAAAACTTCAACAAAGTATTGAAAAGCCAGGGGGACCGTTTGGATGTTCTGGAACAATTTTATGAACTCTATTATCAGCAAAGAGAGTATGAAAAATCTATTCCAATGGTTCAAAAATTAATTCCTTTAGATGAGGATTATAAAGAAGATCTAGCCAACCTTTATACACTTACAAAGCAATATGACAAAGCCTTGGAGCTGCTGGATGAGCTCGATCAGGTTTGGGGCGAAAGCGACATCCGTAATGCCCTGCGTGCCCAAATTTATCGTGCTACTGGCAATACCGAAGGCGCCATTGAAAATTTAGAACAAAAAATTGATAACAACCCAAAAAACGAAAAGGAATACCTAAACCTCATTTTTCTTTATAGTGATCAAGGAAATAAAGAAAAAGCCTTTGAAACTGCAAAAAATCTTTTGAAAAACAATCCAAAATCACAATTGGTACATTTGGCGCTCTACAAGTTTTATTTGGATGAAGGAAATGCTCCAGAATCCATAAAATCTATGAAAATTGTCTTTGCTTCAGAAGAAGTTGACAAAGAAACCAAATATAAAGTGCTGGGTGATTTTATTCAATTCGTAAACGAAAATCCAGAATATGAAACCGAATTGGCTGAAATCGTAAATCAATTTTCTGTTGAAAACGGAAGGGTTTATGAAAAATTAGGAGATTATTACGCTGCTAAAAATAGAAATGAAGACGCACTGAAAGCTTATGAAAAAGGAATAATTCAAGACCCGGACAATTACAACCTCTTGAAAAATACTTTATTGTTTCAACTTGAATTCAAGAAATATGAAGCTGCTGCAAAATTGAGTGCCAAAGGATTGGAAATTTTCCCCGCCCAAGCACTTTTGTATTTGCTGAATGGTGTTGCAAATAACGGACTTGAAAAGAGCGATGCGGCTATAGAAAGTTTGGAAACAGGCTTAGATTTTGTTTTTGAAAACCCGAAAATGGAACATGACTTTTACGAACAGTTAAGTCTGGCATTCAGTAAAAAGGGTGACACAAAAAAAGCTAACATGTATTCAGAAAAAGCCATTGCAGTTAAAGTGCCCAATTAAAAAATTTATGAGACTAAAACCATTTTACTTTCTCTTAATATTAGTGTTAGCTTCCTGCGGTGGCGCCAAGAATATTACAGATATTGAAAACACTTCAGCCAAAGAGGTGATTTCAGCTCACAAAGCTGCAGTACCGGAATTTAAAACTTTAGCGAGTCGTGTACAATTGGTTTACGAAACTGATGAAAAACTTCAAAGTATCACGGTAAGTCTTCGGATGGAAAAGGATAAAAACATTTGGATTAAAGCTTCAATTTTGGGAATTACCATTGCAAAGGTTTTGATTACGCCCACAAGCGTTAGTTACTATGAAACCATTGGCAACACCTACTTTGAGGGTGATTTTGCACTTTTGGGTGAATGGATTGGCACGCCAATTAATTTTCAGCAGGCCCAAAATATGCTTTTGGGACAATCTATTTTCACTTTGAATACTTCAGAATATAAGGCAGAAGTTTTTCAGAATAAATTCAAAATCCAGCCCAAGCAACAACCTCAAAATTTTATACATTCATTGCTTTTATATCCGGAAAATTTTAAAATTGCTTTGGAAAACCTATCGCAACCAAACGCTGACAGATTATTGAGTATTCGTTACGGAGATTATCAAGAAATTGAAGGTCAATATTTTCCAACCACAATTTTAATAGACACTTCGGAAAAAGGTTCAAAAACGAAAATTGAGATCAATTATAAAAAAATAGATGTGAATGTGGATGTGAGTTTTCCATTTGAAATTCCGCACGGCTACGAAGAAATCCAACTTAATTAAATGAGGCAATTCCAAATATATCTTTTTTCATTTGTCTGTTTAATTACGGTTTCAAATGCTTTCGCACAACCAGATAAGCAAAAGGAATTGGAGGAAAAAAGGCAAGCTATCTTGGAAGAAATTAAGCAGATAAATTCACTTCTTTTCAAAACAAAAAAGGAGGAAAAATCTGTGCTTACGCAAGTTCAGGACTTAAACCAGCGCATTTCAGCTTCTGAAAATTTAATTCGCGTTACCAATCAACAAGCAAATTTACTTACCCGAAATATTAACGAAAACATCAACAAAATAAGTTCTTTGCGCGAAGAGCTGAAAGTAATGAAAGCGGATTATGCCGAAATGATCCAAAAATCTTACAAGAGTAAAAACCAACAGAGCCGGATTATGTTTTTACTTTCTTCGGAAGACTTTCTGCAGGCTTACAAGCGAGTTCAGTATATGAAACAGTATGCTAAGTTCAGAAAAAAACAAGGCGAGGGTATTAAAGCGAAAACGGAAGAACTACAAAAACTTAATGCAGATTTAATAAGTCAGAAAAAGACAAAACAGAAATTAATTGCCGAAAACGAACTTGCAAAAAGTAAACTAACCGAGGAACGTAAAGACCAGCAGGCATTGGTAGCTATTTTAAAGAAAGACGAAAGCAAGTTTACATCACAAATAAGAACCAAACAAAAAGAGGCGGACGAGATAGACCGCCAAATAGAGGCATTGATTAAGGCCGCAATTGAAGAAGCCAATAGAATAGCTAGAGCAAAGGCAGAGGCTGAAGCCAAGGCTAACAAAACCTCCACTACACCTTCCACAAAAAATGTTATTACCAAGCCCGCAAAAACGGATGAGTTCGCTTTAACTGCCGAAGACAAGGCGCTTGCCACCAGTTTTACGAATAATAAAGGAAAACTTCCGTGGCCGGTAGAAAAAGGAATGGTGGTTAAAAGTTTTGGAACGCACCAACATCCACAATTTCCAAATGTAACAACCAATAGCAGCGGTGTGGAAATTGCAACTAGTGATAATGCTGATGTGCGCTCCATTTTTGAAGGACAAGTATTGTCCATTCAAATTATAAAAGGTGCCAACAAAGTTGTTATTATCCAGCATGGGGATTATTTATCTGTTTATAGTAATCTCTCCACGGTTTCAGTAAAAAAAGGCGATAAGGTTAGTACCAAACAGAAAATAGGTACTGTCGCAAAGAGCCCAACAGAAGGTAAAACTGTATTGAAGTTTTACATTTATCAAAACAAGACAAAGATAAATCCAGCAGATTGGATTTATAGAATGTAAAAAAAAAGAGAACCAAGAAGGCTCTCTTTTTTTGTATTATATATTAAAACTTTTATTGAACCACTAATTTTTTGGTTGAAACACTCTCTCCAGCCTTTATAGTTACAAAATAGATTCCAGAAGAATAGTTTGAAACATTTATCGTGGCTCTTGAAGCATTAGCAACATTTGTTTTGCGTTCCAAAATTTGGCCCAAACTGTTGGCTATGGTAATATCAAAATTATTGAAGGTTTTATCTGAAAGACTAATATAAACTTCATTTGTTGCTGGGTTTGGATATACTGACAATGCATTGTCAAAGGCATTTTCTGAAATACCTATGGTACAATCCATGATTCCGCCACCATAAAATTTAGCTCGAGATCGTTCACTTTCCCATCCTTCGGTATCATTTTTAGCGCTTACAGCAAACCACATTTCATCATTTGGGTCAGTAATAGGAATCGTTATGGAGTTGGTATTTGAAGTTCCAACTACTTCCATATATTTTTCGCCCAATAGATAAAAATCGTATGATTCGGCATCTGCTATTCCATTCCACTCAAAATAAGCAGTGTCTTCACAGACTTCTCTAACATTAACGGTAAGTGGTGTTCTTGCAATATTAAAGGTTTCATCACTTACATCTTGAAATGCACCACTGGTAACTCTAATTAGCGCATTCCCGCCAACTTCATCTGCAACATTCCAAGTATAAAAATGGGTGTCGTTTGGCACGATGGCTATGTTGTTCCATGTACTTCCGTTGTCTGAGGAATATTCTAAAACAAAATCATCTGTAGTATTAACTTCATCCCAATGAAGGGTTTCGGCAACATTAGGCTGAAAATGTTCGCCACCGTTAGGATATGTCATAACAACGTGTTCTGAGATTACTTCATAAACAATATAATATTCCTGCGGCCCCATGGGCACATTGAAACCAGAAATATCAATATCATAATTGCCTGCGGCAGGATCATTAATTAATACCTGTTCCACATTATTTAAATGATCTGGACCATTGGTAGCAGGGTCATTAAGGGTTATTGGGTCTGGTGTTGGGTCAAGTATCCACGGTTCCAAAACATTGCTGGAAGGATCTGTAACAATCATATCCAAATCGTTCACCAAAGCTGGATTTGCTCCCGGACTTGCAGCAACATCACTCCAATAAACCATAAAACGCACTTGCGTTGTTCCAGCTGGAACGTTTATGGTATGTGTGTTAGTAATTCCTTGTGAAACCTCATCTGAAAGGTAACGGCCATCTTCAATAAGTTTCACGGCTTGAAGCGCATTTACAATACCCCAACCAAATTTATAATCAGGACCAATATTTCCAGCTTCATTTGCAGTATTCAACAAAGTAGCTTTTATTAATGCAGAAGGAGGAAGATCGCCAGCGTTCAAATTGCCATAAGCTTGGTAAAGCTGCGCAGAAATACCAGCAATACCAGGAGCAGCACCCGAAGTTCCACCAAAGGTTTGATAAGTGTTATTTTCGTTTGTAGAAATTTGATTCTGCCCATTAGCGGTAATGTCTGGTTTAATTCTTCCATCGTGAGCTGGGCCACGGCTGCTTGAATTAACCAAAGACCCATCAAAATAAACATTGGCCGTAGCAATTACATTTTTTCCCTGTTTGTGGCCTCCTGTAATATTTCCCCATTGACTTCCGGCACCATAACCACAGTTGTTCCCATTAGAATTTCCAGCTGAAAAAACATGGAGCAACGTTGGTGTATCCAGTGTTTGCTGGTCCACGGTTCGGGTAATAGTTGTATAGCCGTCATTACAGCCGTTGCTATATGATGAATTTGTAATTTGAACGCTTCCATCATTAATTAGGTTAACAGTCGAGCTATCTAAAAAGTTACTTTGATAGTTTACTACATATACATCTGAACCTGCTGCCATTCCTCTATTTGAAGGAAGCAAGTTACCTGCACCAGCCATAATTCCGGCCACACCATCACCGTGCGATTGGTTGGAAACATTGGTTAAATTTGTAATTCTTCCCTGAAAATCTATATGCGGACCTACACGGCCATCATCACGGACCATAACACCAATACCCTCACCTGTATAATTTCTTCCTGCACCAGTTTGGGTGTCCAAAGCATTCGCTCTGTGAAGACTTCTTCCTCTGGAATCATCTGGTACCGCAGGAGCAACCACAAGATCAACCCATTTAACGAAGGGAAGATTTGAAAGTGTTTCCAAGCAATTGTTTGGTATGGAAAGATCTAACATTTTCTGCTCCTTATAATTTTGCTTTACCACTATTTGTTGTTGGGCCAACTGGTCAATGGCATAAGCATCAGAAACATTTTTATGATATTGAAGCGTTACCAAGATATTATCCCCATCCATTGCCCAATAATTATAGACACCACTTTTCAGAGCTGCCGAAAGCTTAGCGTTGCCATTAACAGGGACTATACTGCGAACACCGTTGTTCTTAAGGAAGCCTACAGAAGTATTTTCTGGAAAATAAAATAGGTAGGTTCTATGCGGAATATACTCCAACAACTGTAGATTGTTTTGTTTGAACAAATCTTGCACCTGTTGTGAAGGAGTTGCGTAAAATTGAACCCAGCCTACAAAACCATTATCCAATCTAGCAGATTCGGGCATTTGGTTCCATTGAAAGGTTGCAATGTTTTCAGGCATTTCATAGGTTTCGCCTTGAAAAACAATGTTATTTGAATTTTGAGAAAATGCTAGTGAAAAAACTAACATTATTACAATCAGCATACAATTTTTAATATTCGAGAAAGTAATTTTTGTCATAATTGAAAGATTTGCTTGAGTTATGATTTAAAAAAAACGGTCAAAAAAACCGCTTTATTCTCTCAAATATATTTATTTGAATCCATAAACAAGGCATTCCAAATTAAAAAACAGGAAATTTAACATATTTTCATCCCAATGGAAAAAACAGTAAATCAATAATTTAGAAAGCGAATATTATAAATTATTGAAACAATGCCATTAATTCTGTAGCGTCTTTCGGTTTCATTTTTCCAGCGAGAACAAGGCTTAGTTGTTTTCTTCGAAGTGCAGCATCGAAACGCTTTTTTTCAAGGTCGGTTTCTGGAACAAGCTCTGGAACACGTACAGGCCTGCCCGTTTCATCCACAGCCACAAAAGTATAAATAGCTTCGTTGGAAAGGCTTCGTTCGCCACTTTCACGATCTTCAATAAAAACATCCATAAACACTTCCATAGAACTGCTAAAAGCTCTTGAAACTTTTGCCTCTACCGTTACAACACTTCCCAAAGGAATCATTTTGTTGAAAGCCACATGGTTAACTGAAGCGGTAACCACAATCCTTCTGCTATGGCGGCGTGCGGCAATACTGGCAGCACGATCCATACGTGCCAAAAGTTCGCCCCCAAACATATTTCCAATTGGGTTTGTTTCACTGGGAAGAACCATGTCTGTGTAAACGGTCAATGATTCTTTTGGAGTTTTGGTTTGCATCAGAATTTTTTTTTTGCAAAGATACCTAACTTGAGAATAAAGAAAAGGGAAAAAGGAAGAAAGAAAACCAGAGCTTTTATACAGTTTTTAGCTTAATGATTTCTGCAAGCTAACTGCTTATTGATTAATATCCTGTACCAACATCCAAGCATCTGCATTTTCGGTCCTTTGAATTTCGCGAAGTTTATTTAGTGCTTCTATTCTGTCTTCAAAACTTGCATATAGAACTTGATGAAGGCCGTATCTTGTAGGTTCCATTTTTAAAGGTGAAAAACCTTTATCGCGCAATTGCTCAACTTTTTTATCAGCGTTACCCTCTTCACGATAAGCTCCTGCAACAATGTGATACATTCCAGCGTGTTTCGGAAGTTGTAAACTAAGTACCGGAAGTGGATTTTCAATTACAAAAGTAGCTTCCTGAATTTGGTTTTCAACCAAGGAATTTGCTTTCTGTCTTTCCGCCAAATTAAACTTTTGAACTTGACTTTCATAAAGTTTTAAACTGCTAAAGCCTATTGCCGACAATGCAATAACCGCAATTGCAGCATATTTAAGATATGGTTTTGCAGCTCTTCTTTTTGGTGTAAAAACGATAGGGGCTTTTTCTTCCAAAGCTTCTACTGTTTCTTTGTAAACCTCACGGCTTATTTTTGGTGAAACGAATGATGAAAGTCCAAAAGATGAAGTACTGAAATTTTGGTGATGCAACGGTTCAAACTGAAGTGATTTTTCCTCGTTTAGCGAAAATTCACCAATATTTTTTAAAGAAATGGTCTTCCCTTTAGAAAGCTCTCCAGAAATTTGAGCTGTAAAAGTCCGTATTTTTTGTAATGCGCTTTCGTAACTACATTTTTCTACTGAAGCAACATAATTGGCAAACAAGCCATCATTAGCCTGCAACTGTTTATTAAAAGAAACAATTTTTGATGGCGGGTTGAAGGTGTTTGTGAAATCGTCAATATGTGCAGATTTATAACGCGTAAGAAAAGCGCCAAAACCAGGAATAATCACACATTCGTATCGGTAAAGTAGATCAGATATGTAGGTTGTAAGTTGCATATAAACAAAATTAGCCTTTTTTGGAGGGCATACAATTTTAGTTTTTAGAATTTATCAACAACTTAAAAAGTTGTATTTTTAAAGTTCCTCCCCGATTTTAATTTTCAAAACTATGCTTTCAAAAAACGAACTGCGTTATACGCTTGCTCTTCAGCGTATTCCAAATTTAGGGGATATTTCAGCTAAAAAACTATTGCGGAAAATGGGTTCTGCTGAAGAAATTTTCAAAGAGAAAAAAAGCAATCTTGCCAAAATTGATGGTATTGGACTTTTGCGTCTAAAAGATATCAATCTAAAGAAACAGTTGGAAGAAGCCGATGAAGAATTAAAGTTTATTGAAGAAAATGAAATTCAATTCAGCTATTTCAAAGACAAAGCCTATCCCGAAAAATTAAAACATTGTATAGATGGCCCCATACTTTTTTTCCACCATGGAAATATAGATTTGGCAGGAAAGAAAATAATCAGCATCGTTGGCACCCGAAAAATTACCAGTTACGGAAACGTTTTTTGCCAAAATTTAATTGAAGAACTCGCCCCTTTGAACCCTGTTATTGTTTCAGGATTAGCTTACGGAGTGGATATTTGCGCACATAAGGCTGCCATAGAAAATAACCTTCAAAATATTGCTTGTTTGGCACACGGTTTAAACCAAATATATCCAAAAGACCATAAAAAATATATTCAAAAAATAGAGGAAAATGGTGGTTTTGTATCTGAGTTTTGGAGTAGTGATGCTTTTGATAGAAATAATTTTTTAAAACGGAACCGAATAATAGCAGGCCTTTCCGAAGCAACAATCGTAATAGAATCTGCCGAAAAAGGCGGAAGTTTGGTCACCGCAGATATTGCAAACTCATATAACCGTGAAGTTTTTGCCGTTCCCGGAAGAGCTTCTGATAGCCAAAGCCGTGGCTGCAACAATTTAATAAAACAACAGAAAGCACAATTATTGACCAGTGCAGCAGATATAATCTATATGTTGGGCTGGGAATTGAAAGAAAACCAAAAACCAAAACAAACACAGCTTTTCGTAGAATTGGACGAAGAAGAGAAAGTGGTTTTCCGTTTTTTGAAGGAAACGGAAAAAGAACTTTTAGACATTATCGCTTTGGAGTGCAGCCTTCCCGTCTATAAAACCGCAAGTATTTTGATGAATATGGAAATTAAAGGCGTTGTCCGTCCATTACCGGGCAAATTGTTTCAATTGGTTTAATATCCAACTTTTTCCCGTACTCTCTTCAAAACTCCATTTGCAACCTCGCGAGCTTTTTCAGCACCAATAATCAAAGCCGCATCAATCTCGGGAAGGTTTTCCATAAAATAGTTATAGCGAGTGCGTTCTTCAGAAAATTTTTCAACTATCAATTCAAATAAAGCTTGTTTGGCGTGTCCGTAGCCATAGTTTCCCGCTTCGTAATTCTTCCGCATTTGTGCCTCTTCTTCTTTAGTAGCAAGTATTTTGTATAATGCAAAAACATTGCAAGTATCTGGATTTTTTGGTTCTTCAAGCGGAGTACTGTCAGTTTCAATACTCATAATTTGCTTCCGCAGTTTTTTATCATCCAAAAATATATTGATGATATTTCCTTTGGATTTACTCATTTTCGCGCCATCCGTTCCGGGAACGTACATGGTCTCCTCTTGTACTTTTCCCACAGGCATTACAAAAGTTTCACCCATTTGGGTGTGAAAACGGGAAGCTACATCACGTGTGATTTCTATATGCTGCATTTGATCTTTTCCCACGGGAACAATTTCGGCATCATACAAAAGTATATCCGCAGCCATAAGCATTGGGTAGGTAAAAAGGCCGGCGTTTACATCTTCCAAACGGTCTGCTTTGTCCTTAAAAGAATGCGCCAAAGTCAATCTTTGGAATGGAAAAAAGCAGCTCAAATACCATGAAAGTTCAGCAGTTTGCGGTACATCGCTTTGACGGTAAAAAACCACACGATTAATGTCTAACCCAAACGCCAACCAAGTTGCGGCAACACTATATGTATTTGTTCGGAGTGTTTCCGCATTTTTAATTTGCGTCAATGAGTGCATATCTGCAATAAAAAGAAAGGAATCATTTTTTGGGTCATTTGCCATTTCAATAGCTGGAACAATTGCACCTAAAATATTTCCGAGGTGTGGCGTACCTGTGCTTTGAATTCCTGTGAGTATTCTAGACATTGTTTTGAAAAATTTTCAGCAAAGGTACTTTTTTTGATTTATTCACATTGTTCAAATTAGTACTTTTGAAACTTAATGAATATTCTTAAACAAATATTTGCGGCGTTTTACCGTATTTGGTTCTTTTTGATTGTGGCTTTGGCTACTATCCTGTTATTTCCTTTTTTATTGATCAGCATTCTCAGGCATTCTTGGTATCCCTTTTTTTTCAAGGTTGCACGAACATGGTCTGCGTTTATTATTTATGGAATTGGTTGTTACCCCATCATAAAACGCGATATAGATTATGAAAAGGGCAAAAGCTATATGTTTGTCGCCAACCACACCTCTATGTCTGATATTATGTTGATGTTTTATGCAACAAAAAACCCATTTGTTTTTGTTGGGAAAAAAGAATTGGCAAAGATTCCCTTGTTTGGATATATCTATAAACGCACCTGTATTTTGGTAGATCGAGGAAACACAAAAAGCCGTGTTGAAGCTTTCCGAAGAGCAGAAATTCGCTTGAGTGAAGGTTTAAGCGTTTGCATTTTTCCCGAAGGCGGTGTGCCGGATGATCTCTCCCTTATATTGGATGAATTTAAGGATGGCGCTTTTCGGCTTTCCATTGAACATCAAATTCCCATTGCACCGATGACCTTTCACGATAACAAAAAACGCTTTCCGTACTCTTTCTTTATTGGTGGTCCTGGTAAAATGCGGGTAAAAGTTCATAAATTAATTCCAACATCGGGGCTTACTTTGGATAACAGAAAGGAATTAAAAAAAGAAACAAGGGAAGTGATTCTAAATGAATTACTAAATCCAACCGTTTAGAAACTTTTCGAATAAATTCAGGAATAAAAAAACCATCCTATGGCGAAGAATGGTTTTTTCAATCATTTTGCTTGAAGTATATCAAACATATCCAACTAAAAACTAACCTAAAACTTAAAACTTAATCCGCTGTAAACACCTAGATAATATGGTTTAAAGTTTACAGATGAATCGGTATAAGGGTTGAGCTGGTATTTAAACATTGGCTCAATATTAAACGTAAATTTTTTGGACAGTTTATAGTCCAATCCCAGCCCGACGTTAGTTGAAAAGCTTACACTGGAGAGATTATTTGCCTCTCCAAGCACATCAGTAAAATTATCTGCTTTCACTGAAATTTCGTTATTGCCTAAAAACAAAGTGCTTAACCCACCAATCACATTTACCCCAAATCTACTGTCAATAACAGCATATTTAAGCTCAACTGGCACTTCGTAATAATTTATATTCTGAATAAGTCTAGCATCTCCTTGCGTAGATTTTGGCGTAATATCTCCAAATCCATTTGAAGGGGCGGCATTGGCAAATGACCCTTTATCGGCTGCGGTAACAACAATATTTCTACCTCCATAATCAACAGAACTCAAGGCAACCGCTACTGGCCCTGTACCTACTTCAATACCCGTAGTGCTGTAACTTAAATCTACAGTATTAACACCCGTACGTACGCTTAAGCGTTTGTTTAAAGCATAACTCACTTGCACTCCGTAGCTCATGTTTACATCTCCTTTTTGTGGATTGTCAGCAAAACTTGGATCTATGGATGAGCCGTTTCCAAAACTGCTATAATAAACAGGAGCTACATTTGGGGCAACATTCCAGCGATGTTCAGGTTTTTCTTTCTTTTTCTTTTCAGAAACTGCATCTTCATTTGTTTCTGCAATTGCATCAAAGATTGATTTTTTATTTTTTGATTCTTGTGTTATTTCTTCTTCAGTTTTTACCAAGTTTTTTTCAGAATTAATCTTTTCTGAATTTTCGTTAACAACAATTCCTTCTTCTTTGGAATCGAAAATAGTTTTATCCTTATTTATAAGATCTTCGTTTGCGTCTTTTCGGTTTTTGTCGGCACTGGCCTTTTCAGAACTGTTTTTTGAAGAGGCTATTCCTTCATTCGCTTCATTTTTTGGAGCATTCTTTTCCAACCAATTCTTCTTTTGGTCTTCTTTTGATTTGTTAGAAGCATTCGTTTCAGAATTATTGGAAGCTGCTATTACAGTATTGCTTGCTTTTTCAGAAGCATTTATGAAACCTTTATTTGAAGATTTTGTTTCACTTTTATTTTTTGATGCATTATCATCGGAAGCATCTGAATCTTGCGTAGCATCATTTTGAAGTGTTTTGTTTTCTGAAGCTACTTGCGAATCATTTGCTTGTTTTTCAATATCAGATTTATTTTCCTGAAGTTGATTTTCTGGTTGCTTCGTAGTTTCATTGGTAATTGAAGGCGCAACTATAGTATTAGAAGAATTGTAAAGTGAATTGCCAACAGTCAACAACAACGCTATTAAAGCCGCAACACCGCCAAGGCGTATCCACAATGGGATAACTTTACGTTCTTTTTTCCCCTTTTTCAGCTCTGCTTGAATATTTTCCCAAACGTGCGGTGAAGGAGTAGCTTCAAGATTCTTGAGCCCTTCGTTAAAAAAGTTGTCTATGTTTTTCTTTTTTTTCATTCTTGCCCTGTTATAAGGGAAAACTTTTTTAAAAAACCCCTACCCAAAAGCAGGGGCGTTTTATTCAATCTAAACAATTCACAATGCTTTAAGTGTTATAATTTGTAGCATTATATTCTTCAATCTTATTTTTTAAAATCATTCTGGCACGTGCCAGATTTGATTTAGACGTTCCATCGCTGATTCCTAACATTTCTGCTATCTCTTTGTGCTGATAGCCGTCCATCACATACATACTGAAAACCAATCTGTATCTATCCGGAAGTTCCTGTACAATTTTAAGTAAAAAATCCAACGGAATATCCTCGCTTTCAATTTCTACCTCAGCTTCGTCTTCAATCTGTCCTTCATCAACAATTTCAAAGGTGCGTTGTTTCCTATATTTTTGAAGCACAGTGTTCACGGTCACCCGTTTCATCCAGCCTTCAAAAGAACCTTTGCCGTTATACTGCTCAACTTTTTTAAAAATTGTTATAAAAGCATCCTGCAAATTATCCTCAGCCTCGGTATAATTAGGCGAATAGCGAAGACAAATGGCAAAGAGAATTCTGTTGTACTGTTTGTACAATTCGCCCTGGGCCGTTGCATCTTGCTTTTTGCATTTTAGTATGAGCTCGTCTAAAGTCAAAAGCGGTACCGTGAATTATGGTTCTGTTGTAAATACCTCTTTATTTTAGAGGGCAACCGTAATAATCAAGGTTCCTACATTCTGTAGATACCAGGGTATCAAAAGGGTTGCGTGTTTGCTGAAAAATTATTTACTTATTGTTGCTATAGCGTCCTTAATTTTCTTTTCCAGCTCGTCCATTAATTCGGGATTGTCCAAAAGAAGTGTCTTTACCGCATCTCGTCCTTGCCCAAGTTTGGTGTCGTCATAGCTGAACCAAGAACCTGCTTTTTTGATAATTTCAAAATCAACCCCAAGGTCAATAATTTCACCAACTTTGGAGATTCCTTCACCATACATAATATCGAATTCTGCTTGTTTGAAGGGAGGCGCCACTTTGTTCTTAACCACTTTTACACGTGTTTTGTTTCCTGTGGCATTGCTTTCGGTATCTTTAATCTGTGTGGAACGGCGAATGTCCAAACGCACGGAAGCATAAAATTTTAGTGCGTTTCCACCTGTTGTAGTTTCCGGGTTTCCAAACATTACACCTATTTTTTCGCGCAATTGGTTAATGAAGATTACGGTACATTTTGTTTTACTTATAGATCCTGTAAGCTTTCGAAGCGCTTGGCTCATCAATCGGGCGTGGAGCCCCATTTTGCTATCGCCCATTTCGCCTTCTATTTCGCTTTTTGGCGTTAAGGCCGCCACGGAGTCAATAACCACGATGTCGATTGCACCGCTTCGAATTAGGTTATCAGCAATTTCCAAAGCTTGTTCACCATTGTCTGGTTGCGAAATGATAAGATTTTCAATATCAACGCCAAGCTTTTCGGCATAGATTCTGTCAAAAGCGTGCTCTGCATCAATAAAAGCAGCTATTCCGCCTTTTTTCTGTGCTTCCGCCATTGCATGAAGCGTTAAGGTTGTTTTACCGGAAGATTCCGGGCCGTATATTTCTATTACTCTTCCTCTCGGATAACCCCCCACGCCGAGGGCAACATCGAGACCCAAGGAGCCGGTTGGAATTACATCCACATCTTCCACGGCGCTATCGCCCATTTTCATTACGGTTCCCTTTCCGTAGGTTTTGTCAAGTTTATCAAGAGTAAGCTTTAATGCTTTTAGTTTTGCGTCTTTTTCAGTGCTCATTTTCAGTATGTTTTATGATGGTAAATATAAGTAGCTAAGATACTATTTCTTTGTGCTTGGGGCAAAAGTAAAATGTGGGGAGAAGCTATTTTTGTTAACAATAAATATAATGATTAATTTTGCCGAATCCATTAAAATCAATTCTTTTCACCTAAAAAAGTATAGCATGCAACTGTACAACAAATTAAGTGCAAAAGAGAGGGAAGCATTATTGGAACAGGCCGGCGAGGAACGGCTTACCCTTTCTTTTTATCAATACGCCAAGATTGGCAATCCACATCTTTTCCGTAACCATCTTTTTGTAACCTGGTATGAGCAGGATGTTTTGGGCCGAATTTATGTGGCGCACGAAGGCATTAATGCCCAGCTTTCGGTTCCGGCAAAACGCTTTAAGGAATTCAAGGAGTTTTTGGACGGAATCTATTTTCTGAAGGACGTGCGTTTAAATATCGCTATTGAGCAGGATTTAAAATCGTTTTTAAAGCTAAAAGTAAAAGTGCGCGATAAGATTGTGGCGGATGGCCTTAACGATGATACGTTTGACGTAACCAACAAGGGCGTACACGTAGATGCCAAAACCTTTAACGAGCTTATTGAAGACCCGGACGTGGTTTTGGTAGATATGCGCAACCACTACGAAAGCGAGATCGGTCATTTCAAAAACGCCATTACTCCCGATGTTGATACATTTCGCGATTCTTTGGACATTATTGAAAACGACCTAAAAGACCACAAAGAAGACAAAAAATTGGTGATGTATTGCACGGGCGGCATCCGTTGCGAAAAGGCCAGCGCATACTATAAGCACAAGGGTTTTAAAAATGTGTTTCAGCTTGAGGGCGGTATTATTGAATATGCCAGACAGGTAGAGAATTTAGGTTTGGAAAACAAATTTTTGGGGAAGAATTTTGTTTTTGACCATCGCCGTGGCGAACGTATTACCGATGTGGTAATAAGCCATTGCCACCAATGTGGCGAACCGTGCGACACGCATACCAATTGTGCCAACGAGGCCTGTCACTTGCTATTCATTCAATGTGAGAAATGTGCCGTGGCAATGGAAAACTGCTGTAGCGAGGAGTGTATTGAAATAATACATCTTCCCGAGGAAGAGCAGAAACGACTGCGTCAAGGCATCCCAAACAGCAACAAAATTTTTAAAAAAGGGCGTTCTGAAAAGTTGAAGTTTAAAAAGTAGCCCCCTAGATCCCCAAAGGGGGAATGCTCAATAAACTCCCTCCATTGGAGGGGTTTGGGGAGTACTTCAAAAATCTAAAATCGTAAATCCAAAATCGAAAATTTTATTGGTATCTTTACTGATTAAATTGTTTGTTTAATTTTCGTCCCTCTTCGTTTTGAAAAGGGCTTTATATATAAAATTTATGGGCTGTACCAGCTGTGCCACGGGCGCCAACGGACAGCCAAAGGGGTGCAAGAACAATGGTACTTGCGGAACCGATGGCTGCAACAAATTAACGGTGTTCGACTGGCTTTCAAATATGCAACTTCCTGCCAATATGGAACCCTTCAATGCGGTGGAAGTGCGCTTTAAAAACGGAAGAAAAGAATTCTTCCAAAATCCTGAAAATCTTACTTTAAGCATTGGCGATACGGTTGCTACCGAGGCTTCGCCAGGCCACGATATTGGGATGGTTACCTTAACCGGGGAGCTGGTTAGGGTTCAAATGAAAAAGAAAAAAATTCCTTTAAAAATTGATACACTTCCTAAAGTTTACCGAAAAGCTTCACAAAAAGATATAGACGTTTGGCAAGGCGTGCGTGATAAGGAAGCCGACGTGCAAAAGCGCTCGCGCGAAATCGCAATTCGCCATGGATTGCAAATGAAGATAAGCGATGTGGAATTTCAGGGCGATGCCTCAAAAGTTATTTTTTATTATACCGCTGAAGAACGTGTTGATTTTCGTGAATTGATAAAGGAGTTTGCACGTACTTTCAATACACGAATTGAAATGAAACAAGTTGGTTTCCGCCAGGAAGCCGCGCGTTTGGGCGGTATTGGCAGTTGTGGGCGCGAGCTTTGCTGCTCTACCTGGCTAACGGATTTCCGTTCGGTAAATACTTCCGCAGCGCGCTATCAGCAACTTTCGCTAAATCCACAAAAACTTGCCGGACAGTGTGGAAAACTAAAATGCTGTTTGAATTATGAATTGGACACCTATTTGGAGGCTTTGGAAACTTTCCCAAGCACCGAAACAAAACTTCAAACGGAAAAAGGCAACGCTACTTGCCAAAAAATAGATATTTTTAAAGGTTTACTTTGGTATGCCTATGAAAAGGAATTTATGAATTGGCACGAATTAACAGCAGAAAAGGCCAATGAAATAATAGCGCTGAATAAAGCAGGTAAAAAACCAATGGCACTGGAAGAATATATAATTGAGGCTCCAAAAGCAGAGAAAGAACCGTTCAGTAATGTGGTTGGCCAGGATAGCTTGACGCGCTTTGACCAACCAAAGCAAAAAGGGAAAAAACGCCGGAATAAAAGCCGAAACAAAAATAAAGGTACGGTAGAAGCTATCGCTGGAAATGCTCAAAAAAACAACCCAAGAAACAAGTCGTCAAAAAAACCTGGAAACAAGTCTAGGAAAGGACCAAGAAATCAAAACAGAAACTCCAAGCCACCAAAAAATGAATAAGTTATTGGCACTTTTTTTGTTGGCTGTAATTTTCGTATCGTGCGAATCAAACACCGTTTTTAGTGAAACGAGAAGTATGGATGGGTTTTGGGGTGCTGATGAAGTAGTTGAATTTAAACTCCCAGAAATGGATTCGCTAAAAAAATACAATCTGTTTCTAAACATTAGAAACACTAACGAATACAAGTTCAACAATATATTTTTGATAGTATCCATGAATTTTCCCCACGGAAAAACCGTAACAGACACCCTTGAATACCGAATGGCCAATCCAGACGGCTCATGGATGGGCCAAGGAATTGGAGATGTAAAGGAAAACAAATTGTGGTACAAAGAAAACGTACAGTTTTTTGAAGATGGCGGTTACACCATAGACATAGCCCAGGCAATGCGCAATAATGGCGACGTGGAAGGCGTTACAAAACTCGAAGGCATTACAGATGTTGGTTTTAGTATTGAAGAAACCACCAAACAGTAAAAATTAATATGGGAACAAAAAAGGCAGCTCCAAAAAAGAAAAATCAGGATGATTTGAGTCATCATATCAAAACCTTTTGGAAAATTTTTGCAGGACTTATACTCTTAGTTATTTTCTTTTTTCTATTGGCATCCTGGGGAGTTTTTGGAAGTCTTCCAGATGAAACCAGTCTAGAAAACCCCGAAAAAAATCTTGCTACTGAAATCATTTCTTCAGATGGAAAAACCATTGGGAAATTTTATAAAGAAAATAGAACTCCTGTTTCTTTCGATTCTTTGCCCGATCATTTAGTGAACGCTTTGATAGCTACTGAAGATGCTCGCTTTTATGACCATTCAGGTATTGACAGCAGAGGAACGCTGCGAGCATTTGCCTTTCTAGGCACTCGTGGCGGAGCTAGTACTATTAGCCAGCAATTAGCAAAATTATTTTTTACAGATCAAACGGCATCAAACAAGCTGGAAAGAGGGATTCAAAAAATTAAAGAGTGGATTATAGCCATACGTTTGGAAAGACGTTACACAAAAGAAGAGATTATCACAATGTATTTTAATGAATACGATTTTCTTAACCAAGCCGTAGGTATTGAAAGTGCAGCAAACATTTATTTTGATAAACCCCCTGCACAGTTGACTACTGCAGAAGCTGCAATGTTAGTTGGAATGTTTAAAAACTCCTCTCTTTTTAATCCAAACCGCAGGCCAGAAATGGTACGGGATAGAAGAAATGTGGTCTTGGCCCAGATGGAGAAATACGGTTATATTTCAGAAAACGTGATGGATTCATTGCAAGCCCTTCCACTGAACCTTAAATTTACTCCGCAGGGTCACGATGAGGGAAGTGCAACTTACTTTCGCGAGTATGCTCGGAACTTTATGGAAGAGTGGATAAATGAACATCCCAAACCAGATGGAAGCAAATACAATATTTATCAAGATGGATTAAAAGTATACGTAACCATAGATAGCAAAATGCAGGAATATGCCGAAACAGCAGTAAAAAAACATATGGCACACTTACAAGAAGCCTTTGACGAACAAAACAAAAAAAATAAAACCGCCCCTTTTAGGGATATTACTGAAAAAGAAACGGAAGGCATCCTAAATTCCGCAATGAGAAAAAGTGACCGTTGGCGCGAAATGACAAAACATGGAAAAAGCGAAGAAGAAATTATTAAAAGCTTTAAAAAGAAAATACCTATGCGTGTTTTTTCTTGGAAAGGCGAGATTGATACGGTAATGACCCCTATGGACTCCATTCGTTACCACAAATCATTTTTACAGGCAGCAATGATGTCCATGACCCCCCAAACTGGAGAAGTAAAAGCTTGGGTTGGCGGTATTGACTACAAACGCTTTAAATATGATATGGTAAAAAAAGGAAGGCGTCAGATAGGCTCCACCTTCAAACCTTTTGTATATGCCACCGCCATAGACCAAATGCACATGTCTCCCTGTGATACCTTACCCAATACTATGTACACCATTCCGGCTGGCAAGCACAATCTATTAAAACCTTGGGCGCCAAAAAATGCTGGAGGTGGTTATGGCGGCATGGTAACTTTAAAGTATGCGTTGGCAAATTCCATAAATACCATTACCGCACGATTAATAGATCGTGTGGGGCCAGAACCTGTTATAGACTTAGTTGCTAAAATGGGTGTAGATACTGAAAATATGCCTGCAGTACCTTCCATAGCACTTGGAACTCCAGATGTTTCAGTTTATGAAATGGTTGGAGCCTACAGCACTTTCGCAAATGAAGGGGTTTATGTTGAACCAATATTAATTCAAAGAATTGAGGATAAAAACGGAACGGTTCTTTATCAAAATGTGCCTAAAACCAAAGACGTTATTAGCAACGAAACGGCTTATGTAACGGTAAGTTTGATGGAAGGCGTAACACAGTCTGGATCCGGTGCTCGATTGAGAGGTACTTGGGCAGTAAATTCTCCCGTTTATAAAAATGCAGTAACCGGTTATCCGTATGATTTCAAAAACCCAATTGCCGGTAAAACAGGAACTACCCAAAACAATAGTGATGGCTGGTTTATGGGAATGGTTCCAAATTTGGTTACAGGTGTTTGGGTTGGCGGCGATGACCGCGCAACACATTTTGGCTCCACTTCCTATGGACAGGGAGCTACAATGGCATTGCCTATTTGGGGAATGTATATGAAAAGCTGCTACGCCGATAAAGATTTGGACGTTTCAACAGGAAACTTTAAACGTCCAGCAAATCTCTCCATTGAAACAGATTGTTCCAAGTGGCGTGAGGGCAACCCCGATGTAGAGGAAATGCCAGATGAATTTGGGATATAATAAAATTCTTATATATGAAAACCTCACATATCTTAAGGAAGTGTGAGGTTTTTTTATAGGTTGAAATTTTGTAATTTTCAAAAAATTTAAAAAATGATAAAAAAGACAGTTGCAGACGTCCGCGAAGCCTGTGAAGGCATTGAAGACGGAATGACCTTTATGCTCGGTGGCTTTGGGCTTTGCGGTATTCCTGAAAATATTATTAGTGAATTGGTTCGGAAGAACATCCAAAATGTTACCTGTATCTCAAACAATGCAGGCGTTGATGATTTCGGGCTTGGACTTTTGTTGAAAAAGCATCAGATTAAGAAAATGATTTCTTCCTATGTAGGCGAAAATGCCGAATTTGAGCGCCAAATGCTAAGTGGTGAAATGGACGTGGAACTGGTTCCGCAAGGAACCTTGGCTCAACGCTGTGAAGCTGCCCGAAGTGGAATACCAGCCTTTTTTACCCCAGCTGGCTATGGAACCGAAGTGGCCGAAGGCAAAGAAACCCGTGAATTCCAAGGAAAGATGTACGTGATGGAAAAAGCTTTTGAAGCAGATTTTTCATTTGTAAAAGCCTGGAAAGGTGACGAAGCCGGAAATCTCATCTTTAAGGGAACCGCTAGAAACTTCAACCCAGCCATGTGCGGTGCCGGAAAAATTACCGTTGCCGAAGTGGAAGAATTAGTTCCCGCTGGCGAATTGGACCCCAACCAAATACATATTCCAGGAATTTTTATCCAAAGAATATTTAAAGGGGAAAAGTATGAAAAGCGTATTGAGCAATTAACTGTAAGAAAAAGAAACTAATGGCACTTTCAAAAGAACAAATAGCACAGCGAATTGCAAAAGAAGTAAAAGACGGCTACTACGTTAACTTGGGTATCGGAATACCAACGTTGGTAGCAAACTTTGTGAGAGACGATATAAGCGTTGAATTTCAAAGTGAAAACGGAATTCTCGGTATGGGCCCATTTCCTTTTGAAGGGGAAGAAGATCCAGATTTGATTAACGCCGGAAAACAAACAATAACAGCATTACCCGGAGCGTCATTCTTTGATTCGGCAATGAGTTTTGGGATGATTCGCGGCCAGCACGTTGATCTAACTATCTTGGGGGCAATGGAAGTCTCACAGCAAGGAGACATAGCAAATTGGAAAATCCCCGGCAAAATGGTAAAAGGAATGGGCGGTGCTATGGACTTGGTTGCATCGGCAGAAAATATTATTGTAGCCATGATGCACACCAATCGTGAAGGTGAATCTAAGCTATTAAAAGAATGCAGTCTCCCATTAACTGGAGTTAAATGTGTTAAAAAAATAGTATCAAATCTTGCTGTTCTCGAAATTATCGATGGAAAATTTCACCTTCTTGAGCGTGCCCCAGGAGTCTCAGTTGAAGAAATCCGTAAAGCTACAGAAGGAGATTTGGTTGTAAAAGGAGATATTATTGAAATGAAATTTTAAAAAAGATTGATGTTTTTGAGCTTTACAAAATCGAGAAATAATCGCTTTCTTATGTTAAAACACTATCAAAAAGTAGTCAATTGTTAAAATTTAGTGTATTTCATCGAATTTATATGCTTTTTATCGTTTTGTTTAAAAAATGTTTTCATCTTAGCAGACCCAAATCTTACCAACTTAACCTCATATGGAAAAAGTAACTAGATCAATTAAAAGCACTAAAGAATTGTTACTAAACGTGCTTTTCATTTTCAAAAAAGTGTTTTTATTGTTCTAATCTTTTTTTATGGTTGTTTATGCCCCAAATCTGTCATTAACACAGATAAATTATCAAACCCGTTCTTTGTGAGGTTAGAACGGGTTTTTTATTTCTTCTTTTTTGAGAATTCTTAAATTCCCTTCGGAATTGCCTCAATTAGTTTTTTTGAATACTCCGTTTGTGGATTTTCATAGATTTCATCTGCATCACCCAATTCCTCAATTTTGCCTTTGTTCATTACCAAAAGTTGGTCTGACATATATTTTACCACTGCCAAATCGTGCGAGATAAATATATAGGTAAAGCCAAAATCATTTTTCAACTCGTTGAGTAAGTTCAAAACTTGCGCCTGCACCGAGATATCCAAAGCAGAAACAGATTCATCACAAATAACCAATTTGGGTTCCACGGCAATGGTTCGAGCAATGCCAACACGCTGCCGCTGCCCACCCGATAGTTCGTGCGGATAACGGTGAAAATAGCTTTCATCAAGCCCTACTTTTTTAAGTAACGACAACACTCTTTCTTTTCTTTCGTTAGAAGATGTGCCCAAACCGTGCACTTCCATTGGCTCCATAAGAGCCTGGCCTATCATCAAACGGGGATTGAGGGATGAATAAGGATCTTGAAAAATAATCTGTATTTCCTTTCTTAAATTTCGAATTTCAGTTTTGGAAAGTTTCGTTAATTCCTTTCCCCTGTATTTTATACTTCCGCCAGTAGCTTTTTCAAGCTGAAGAATGGTTCTTCCCAAGGTAGATTTTCCGCAGCCAGACTCACCCACAAGTCCTAAAGTCTCTCCTTCAAAAACTGAAAAGCTAACATCATCCACCGCCTTTACAATTTCCTTTTTCGCAAACATCCCCACATTGCTGAAATACCTTTTTTCCAAATTGGTGATTTCCAAAATTGGGCTTTGGGTATAAATCTGTTTGTGTGCTTTTGCACGCTCAGCAGCTTTCACTTCCCGTGGAATGAAACTTTTATCTGCGATTGAAGCAATGGTCGGCAATTTCGCCAAACGAAGATTCAATGAAGGCCGCGATGCCAAAAGTGCTTTGGTGTATTCAGCCTTTGGGTTTTTAAATATTTCAACATTTGTTTCATTTTCAACAATATCACCTTTATACATTACCACTACTCTATCTGCAATTTCAGAAACCAAGCTCAAATCGTGCGATATAAAAAGCATTGCCATTTTTGTTTCTTGCTGAATTGATTTCAACAAAGAAATGATTTCCTTTTGAACTGTAACATCGAGAGCCGTTGTAGGCTCATCGGCAATAAGCAGTTTGGGCCTGCAAGCAATGGCCATTGCTATCATAACCCGCTGCATCTGCCCGCCGCTTATCTGGTGCGGATAACTATTATAAATTTCTATTGGGCGGGGCAATTTTACTTTTCCGAACAATGAAACAGTTTCCTTTTTTGCTTCTGAAGCATTCATCTTTAAATGAAGCCGAAGGATTTCGGCAACCTGAAAACCGCACTTTAATGAAGGATTTAAGGCACTCATGGGTTCCTGAAAAATCATTGCTATTTCCTTTCCCCTGATATTTTGAAATTCTTTTTCGGTGATTTCTAACAGTTTCCTTTCTTCAAAAAGAATGTTTCCTGAAAAATTTGCCTGCTTTTTTGGCAACAAACCCATGATCGAAAGTGAAGTGACCGATTTTCCGGAACCAGATTCGCCCACTATCCCCACTATTTCATTTTCGAAAACATCAAAAGAAATATTGTGCAAGACCTCAACAAGCTGCTTTTTATTTCCAAAGGAAACTGTAAGTTCCTTAACCGATAAAATTGGTGTTCTATTCATAATTTCAAAGATAGGACAAAAGGAAATATTAAAGTTTTAACTGCATTTTATCGAATATAATTTCGTTTTATCCAAAATAATCGTTCATTTAATATTTATTTAACATAACAACTAATCTATTTATTCACTAAATCTTATTTATTATGAAAAAAATTAACAAGTTCGTTTTTCTATTCACACTTTTAATTTTTGCATTTTCGGCAGTAGGTTCTGCGCAGAACAAAAAATATGATGAGAGAAACATAAAAGAACAGCCAAGTTTAGTAGTTTTTGATGCCTCACAATCGTACACACTTCAAAATTCCAATCAAATTTTCAAGGAAGTTTTAAATCCATCTTCACAAACCTCCTTCACAACGCTAAAACAAGAACAAGACCCATTGGGGTTTACACATCAAAAAATGCAAGAATACTTTAACGGTGTTAAGGTGGAATTTGCAACAGTAACACTAAGTAGTAAAAATGGAACCGTTCAGTCTTTGAATTCTGCTTATTTCCCTATTGCTGACGACTTTAACATTACCCCCTCAATCAGCAATTCCCAAGCTTTTAATAGTGCCACTGCACACGTGGGGGCTTCAAAATATATGTGGCAGAATGCTGCAGAAGCAGTGCTGGCAGATAATTATAAAAAACCAACTGGCGAGCTCGTTATTTTACCAGCTCTTGAAAATATTTCTGAAACAAACCGCCTAGCTTATAAATTTGATATTTATGCAACAGCACCGCTTTACAGAGCTGATGTATATATTGATGCCAAAACCGGACAGTTCATTATGGAAAACAAAAAAATCCATGATGCAAATGTTCCAGCAACAGGAACAAGCCTATATAATGGCAATGTTTCCTTTACAGCTGACAATGCCTCTGGCCCATACCGATTGCGTCAAACAGCGGACGGCAATGGAATACAAACATTTGATTTGAACAATAGTACTAATTACAACAATGCAGTTGATGTAACTAGCAGTTCGACCAATTTTACCTCCAATCCAACTGGTGTTCAAGCACATTTTGGAGCAGAGCGCACACACAAATATTACAGCCAAAAACACGGTAGAAACTCCTATAACAATGCTGGAGCAATAATAAAATCATACGTGAGCTATTCAAGCAATTACGTAAATGCATTTTGGGACGGTAGCCGAATGACTTATGGCGATGGTGATGGCGTAAACTATGGCCCGTTGGTATCTCTGGATATTTGCGGCCACGAGATTACCCACGGAGTTACCGAATATTCCGCAAACCTTGTTTACAGCTACCAGTCTGGAGCTTTGAATGAATCCTTTTCAGACATTTTCGGCGAATCCATTGAAAAGTTTGCTTCTGGCACAAATGATTGGCTTATGGGTGATGACATTGGTGCAGGTGGAAGCGGCGGAGCACTTCGTTCCATGAGCAATCCGAATGCTTACGGTGATCCCGATACATATCAAGGTACTTATTGGTATTCCGGTTCCGGCGATTCTGGAGGGGTACACATTAACTCTGGAGTACAGAACTTCTGGTTTTATATTTTAACAGTAGGTAAAAGCGGCACAAATGATTTAGGGAACAGCTATAACGTTACCGGAATCGGGATGGATAAAGCAGCTGCAATTGCCTATAGAAACCTTACTGTTTATTTGAATTCAAACTCACAGTACAGCGATGCCCGAAATGGCGCTATACAAGCTGCGAGAGACCTTTATGGGGCAGATAGCCCAGAGGAAATTGCAACCACAAACGCTTGGTATGCAGTAGGCGTTGGCGCTCCTTATGGTGGCGGTGGCGGAAGCAGCTATTGTGCTTCACAGGGTAACAATGTGAATGACGAATATATAAGCCGCGTACAGTTGAACACCATCAACAATGCCTCTGGTGCACAATTCTATTCAGATTTTACGAGTATTTCTACAACTTTGAATGAAGGTGCAACTTATACCATTACCGTCACGCCTACTTGGACCGGAACTATATACAATGAAGGCTATGCTGTGTGGATTGATTATAACGGCGATAAGGATTTTGGTGATGCAGGTGAATTGGTTTGGTCCAAAGCTGCTTCAAAAAACACTCCAAATAG
>JAGQYY010000011.1:0-7539 GCA_020435825.1 Aequorivita sp. | reverse complement strand
GGCACGTTTACAGTACCTTCTGGAACCATAGGCGGAGAAACAAGAATGCGGGTTTCAATGAAATACAATGGAATTCCAACTTCTTGTGAAACGTTCAGCTATGGTGAAGTTGAAGACTATACAATAAATTTAGGGGCAGGAGCACCAGATACCCAAGCTCCTACAACTCCTTCAAATTTAGTGGCTTCAAATGTTACACAAACCACACTTACACTTTCGTGGAATGCTTCAACAGATAATGTTGGCGTTACGGGTTACGATGTTTTTCAAGGCACTACAAATATTGGAAGTGTTACAGGTACATCGGCCAATATTACTGGACTGTCACCTTCAACCGCATATAGTTTCAAAGTTCGAGCGCACGATGCTGCGGGTAATAATTCTGGCTTCAGCAATACCGTAAACGTTACAACACCTTCTAATACGGTAACCTATTGTACTTCGCAAGGAAATAACTCCAATGATGAATACATAGACAGAGTTCAACTTGGAAGCATCAACAATCTTTCTGGAAACAATGGTGGATATGCTGATTTCACAAGCATTTCTACCTCACTTGCAAAAGGAAGTAGCAACACAATAACCATAACTCCAAGATGGACTGGAACGGTTTATCGTGAAGCCTATCGAGTTTGGATTGATTATAACCAAGACGGTGATTTTAATGATTCCGGGGAGCAAGTATATTCACGTTCAAGAACTACAGCTTCTTCTATCTCCGGTAGTTTCACCGTGCCAACCTCAGCACTTTCGGGAGCAACAAGAATGCGAGTTTCCATGAAATACAATGCAAACCCGAGCTCTTGTGAAACGTTTACTTACGGAGAAGTGGAAGATTACACAGTTATCATAAGCAATGCTATAGGTCAAGGAATTACAGGCGATACTGGTTTCAGCAATGCTGAAATGTCTATTTATCCAAACCCTGCAAAACACACCTTGAATATTTCACTAATTGAAGCTACGGGCAAAGATTACGTGATCTACAATACAGTTGGTCAAGTAGTGGGGAAAGGAGCATATACTGAAAATGTAGATGTTTCTTCATTGCAAAGTGGTATTTACATCATTGAAGTAAATACTGAAAACAACAAACTCAGAAAACGTTTTGTAAAAGAATAATTAGTTAATATTTAAAGTTGGAGAGGCTCGTTTCAAAATGAAATGGGCCTCTTCTTTTTAAATATATTAAAAAAATTTTATAAAGGGTCGCCCACTTTAATATCACATCTATGGCCAGGCTGACCGTGAGGTGGATTTACTCCTTTGCCAGAAATAGCTGCTGGCACAGCCTCTGCCTTGTTTACTGCAGGTGCTGTGTTAGAACTTCCCGCACTGTTTAATGGAGCACCAACTGGAATAGCACAATCATGGCCCGGTTGTCCATGTGGTGGATTTACAGCTAAATCACCAGTAGCGGAATTATTTATTGTTTGGGATGAAGTAGGCACAACATTTTGTAAAGCTTGTTTTTTCTGTTCAAGGGTTGCTTCTTGAACTGTAGGTGTTTCCACTTCGGTTTCTTTATCCTTACAGGAAATAAAAAGTGGAGCCGAAGCAAGTAAAACTATTAAAAATGATTTTGGATTGAATCTTGGAATTATCATAGATATGCTATTTTATTATGATTGATAAATCTACTAAAAATAAAATAGAAATCCACATTTAGAGATTTCTTTGGAACAGACAATTAAACAGAAAGAATTTCATCTTCATTCAAAACCTCCTCGTTGCGAAGTCGCAAGAAAATTTGGGCTACCGTAACGGTGTCTTTTTCACAATAAATAATAATCCGGTCAATGTCATTCTCTTCATAATAAACCTGTCTTACTTGGCTGCCGTCAATATCATCTTTCGGAGAAGGAATGCCTAAAACATGCGCCATTAATTTAAGGGATGTGTAGGTTTTGTAATCGCCAAATTTCCATAGTTCCAGCGTATCCAAGTGCGGAACCTCCCAAGGCTTTTTTCCGAAGAGATCCAATTTAAAAGGAATATCGATACCGTTAATAATCATTCTTCGGGCAATGTATGGAAAGTCAAATTCCTTACCGTTGTGTGCACAGAGTAAATGTTGCGGTTTGTTGAAATGGGTTTCCAAAAGACTTTTAAAATCCTTCAAAATCTTCACTTCATTACCATAAAAACTGGTGACCCGAAAATTGCGGACATCGCCCTTCAAAACAAAATAACCGACGGATATGCAGACAATTTTTCCAAATTCAGCCCAAATTCCCGCACGTTCGTAGAAGTCTTCCGCAGAAATTTCATCTTTTCTTTGATACTGGCTTTTCAGTTCCCAAAGTGTTTTGGCAGTATAGTCCAATTCGTCAAAATTTTCGTGCTGCGGAACGGTCTCAATATCCAGAAACAGGATATGTTCCAAATTAATGCGCTTGATCATATTTTGAAAATTTCAATCGGGGAGAAGATTAAAGCTACGAAATTTATTGATTTTGACCAAGCATTTTATAAACCTCCGCAACATAAACATAAAAATCTGAACTAAAAGGCAAATTGGTTTTATTACCGCGTTGTTGCCCCAAACGCACAATAATCAAATCATCCTCTGGAATCACAATTACGTATTGCCCAAGAATACCGCGCATTACAAATATTTTCTTTCCTAAAAAATCACTCAGCCAAAACCCATAGCCATATTCTGGACTCTTCGGAAAACGGGGTGTAATTGATTTCTCCACAAAAGCTGAATCCAGCAATTGTCGTCCATTCCACTTGCCGTAATCTTTATACAGTTTTCCAAACCGTGCAAAATCCCTTGCATTGCTTCCGATACAGCAATACGCTTTCACCAATCTATTTTTATCATCATCAACCTGCCAAAGTGCTGGATTTTCAGTGCCCATGGGCTGCCAAAAGCTTTCTTCCAAATAATCTGCCAAGGGTTTCTTCGTTGCCTTTTGAATTACCATTGCCAAAAGCTCCGTATTCCCACTTAAATATTTGTAGCGCACCCCAGGACTATCAACCACTTTCAATTTCAAAATGGTTTCCGCCAAATCAGAATCATAATAAGCCCTTGCTGTCATTCCAAAAGGGTTGGAATAAGACTCATCCCAATCCAGCCCAGAAGCCATGGAGGAAAGATCCCCAACGGTCAACCCCGTTCCTACATACTGCGGATAAAAATCGCCAACGGGTTGCTCCAGAGTTTTTATAAAACCATCGTCAATGGCTTTTCCCAGCATAGCAGAAGTGATGCTTTTTGCCATTGAAAATGAATTGGTCTGCGAATTTTTTCCAAAGTCTTCAAAATATTTTTCATACCAAATACTGTCATTTTTGATAATCAAAAAAGCGACCGTTCCTAGCGTATCGTTCATTTCAGAAAGTGCTTGGGTAGCGTGAACAGTGTTGTAATCTTTATGGATTGGCCATGGCTGTGGATTTGTACTCGCCGGAATTACTTCTGTTTCAAAAAATTTAAAATCGTCAATATAGGCTGTCGTGTGTCCGTGAAGGTAAACTACCCAAACACCTTTCAAAATATAGCCGTACCCAGTCAAGTAAAGTCCAATTACCAAAGCGATAAGCATGATAAAGATCCATTTGGAGAAATTTTTGAGCCTTTTCATCTAAAACAAGGATTGTTGTGCCGATGGGCTTTCAAACTCCAACAACCATTTTTTACGATGCAATCCACCAGCATAACCAGTGAGCGAACCATCACTGCCAATAACCCGATGACAAGGAATAATGATAGAAATTGGGTTCTTCCCATTGGCAGAAGCTGCCGCCCGGATTACTTTCGGGTCGCCCAAAGTGTTCGCCATTTGTTGATAACTGGTTGTTTTCCCAAAAGGGATTTGCTGTAATTGTTGCCAAACACGCTTCTGAAAATCGGTTCCTTCGGGGGAAAGTTTTAAATTGAATTCCTTCCGATTTCCCTCAAAATACTCTTGAAGTTGGAGAACAGCATCATTCAGCTCTTTTGGAATTTTTGCAGAAATAACAATGTTTTCAGCATCTTTAAAGAGTGCTGATGCCAAACCCTCTGCATCTCCTTTCAATTCTATAATTCCCAAGGGAGTGTTAATAAATGTGGTTTTCATTATTCGTCTTCTTTTTTGGGTTCCGAAACTTCGTTTAATTGAATTCCCATACGTTTTGCGCGGCGTTCCCAATTTTTTCGGGCTTGCAGTTGCATATCTTCAATGCTATCGCTTTCGTCCATAATTTCGAGGCCCAAAAGGGTTTCAATAATATCTTCCATGGTCACCACGCCTATGGTATTCCCAAAATCATCCACTACAGATGCAATGTGAACGCGCTGTTTTATAAATGTTTCAAAAAGTTCCGGGATTGGTTTTTCTGCGGAAACCACAAAAATTTCCCTTTTTAGGTCGCTTAAAAGCTTGTCGCCTTGGTCTTCCACAATTTCTTCCAAAATGTCATCCCGAAGCACAAAGCCCGTAATGTTGTGCGTTTTGTTTTTGTAAACAGGAATTCGCGAAAAACGCAGGCTTTTATGGCTTTGGTGAAAATTCTCTAAATTCATCGTTTCGTCTTCAAGTGTTACAACCGTAAAGGGAGTCATAACATCCTTTGCCTGCACGCTTTTAAACACCAATAGGTTTTTGATAACTGTGGTTTCGCTTTCCTCGAAAACGCCCTCTTCCTCTGCCGCGTCAGTTATGGCGATAAACTCCTCACGGCTCATCGTGCTAACATGTGCCGACTTACCTACCAGGCGAGTAATGCGCATAAGCATCCATAGAATGCCGGTGTATTGTAATGGAATGATGATGAGGTTTAAAAATGTTGCCGTAAAAGGGCCTAGTTTTTTCCAATAGGTTGCGCCTATTGTTTTGGGGATTATTTCTGAAACCACCAAGATCAAAATTGTCATGATTGCGGAAACGATTCCTACCAAATTTACCCCAAAAACTTCAACCTTATACGGCAATTTTTCAGCTTCAACTCCCACCAATATCGCTCCCACGGTATGTGCGATGGTGTTAAGGGTAAGGATGGCTATTAACGGCCTGTCAATATCCTTTTTATAATTGGTAAGTGTCGTGGCATAGCTTTTCCCTTCCTGTGCCTTCATACGCAGATAGGTTGGCGTAAAACTCAACAAAGCGGCCTCCAAAATGGAGCATAAAAACGAAAAGAAAATGGAAAGTACCGCATAAACAATCAGTAAGGTCATAGTGATAAGAATAATTTTTCCCTAAAATAAAGATTTACAAATTGTTTTAGTCGAAACACTTTGTTAATTGCATAAAAAAACCGCCATATTGGGCGGTTTTTAAAAATATCTTTTACGAAGCTTTCAAGAGCGGCCGCAACGTATTTTCCCAACGTTTAGCATCTTGAAGACACATAAATGCATCTTTGGAAAGTTCGTTTTCATCGTATTCATTGTAAAAAGATATCTCGCATCTGCCAACTTTGTCCACAATTTCCAACCCAACCCAATCCAGGGTTTTATCGGTTTGTTTGATGCTTTTTGCGCGACAATCCTTCACGTCTTCCAAATTTACAATTTTAAAATCCGCGGAAGGGTTTCTTTTTGAAGTATAAACCAATTTTTTTGAAACCTCATCCACGCCAATCACACAATTACCGATAAAATCAATGTTCTTTAACTGAATGCCATTGCTCTGCGAAAGCTGTTTTACAGATTTCTTTACTTTGTTTTCCGTACCGGATGAGGCCATAATTAAATAAGCCACCGGCACCAACATTACTAACGTAATAATAATTCCCACAAGGGTTGAACTGAATTCCATATTGAATAAATTTTAAGATGAATAATTTTAAATAGAAAAGCGTTTGAAAATCGATTCAAACACAGCCAAAAAATCATCAAAAAATCACCAAAAAAAATGGGAAGGGAACAAGTATCGGAAGATGAGCTCCCGTTTGTCCTTTATAAAATAAGCAGTATTACATGTAGCGGAAACACTGTTGAAAGATAAATCCTGGGCGGAAGAAAATGTACCGAACAATCCAAATCCCAAGTGTTCATTTTGGGAAATGGTTTGTGAAATATCGCCAACGGAAACTTTCTTCAAAACAATGGGGTTCCCTTGGTCATCCTGTTGCAGGGTCGAAACCTCGCTGACTTCTTTTTGAGCCTTTGGCGCTTCGGCAAAAGCTACATTCCCAAAAGCCACTAAAATGGCAACTGTGATGAAGAACCTACTTATATGTTTTTCAATGTGTTTCACACCGCAAATGTATGCGAAAATTGAATTCAGTGATGCAAAAAATTAATTAATTAATCAGTTTTACAACATCTTTGGCAAAATAGCTCGCAATCAAGGAAGCTCCGGCTCGTTTTATGGCGGTAATTTGTTCAAACATCACCGCATCGTGGTCCAGCCAGCCTTTCTCGGCAGCGGCTTTTAGCATCGCATATTCGCCACTTACTTGATATACTGCAACAGGAACATTAACGGCATCTTTAATCTCGCGAACAATATCCAAATAACAAAGTCCGGGCTTTACCATTACAATATCTGCGCCTTCATCAATATCCATCAGGGTTTCGCGAATTGCTTCCTCGCGGTTGCCGTAATCCATTTGGTAGGTTTTTTTATCCTTCGGAATATCCTTCACATTTACCGGCGCGGAATCCAAGGCATCTCGGAACGGTCCATAAAATGCCGAAGCGTATTTGGCGCTGTAAGCCATAATTGCGGTATCGAAGAAACCTTCGTCTTCCAAAAGTGTTCGGATTTCAAAAATGCGACCGTCCATCATATCGCTTGGCGCTACAACGTCAGCTCCCGCAATGGCATGGCTTAGGGACATTTCGGCCAAAACAGCATTGGTATCGTCATTCAAAACTTTTCCTTCGGAAATAATTCCGTCGTGGCCATAAACTGAAAAAGGATCTAAGGCCACATCGGTCATTACAATCATTTCGGGAACGGCATTTTTAACCGATTTAATGGCTCGCTGCATCAATCCATCAGGGTTCAATGCTTCCTTTCCGGAATTATCCTTTAATTTATCATCAACTTTCACAAAAAGCAAAACCGATTTCAAGCCGAGTTTCCAAAGTTCTTTTACTTCCTTTTGAAGCAAATCCAGACTCAGCCTGTAATAATTTGGCATAGAGGCAATTTCTTCTTTCACGCCTTTTCCTTCCACCACAAATAGCGGAACAATAAAATCATTTGGGTTTATAATGGTTTCCCTTACCAGGCTTCGCATGGCTTCGGAAGTTCGTAATCTTCGGTTTCTTCTTAGTGGGTACATATTTTTAGTTTACAATTTACAGTTCAAAGTTTACAGTTCAAAGTTTACAGTTCAAAGTTTACAGTTTACAGTGCAAAGTTTACAGTTTGCTTTTATAGCTGTTTTTTAATAGTTTGGATCAATGCATATAGCATTTTCTTTATTTCTGAAATTTCAGATAATATTTTTTGAGATAAATCATTCTCAATAAAGTTGAGTTCGGTTGCTGCATAAATTAAATATTCTAATTCGTGGGCAGAACCGGATGAAATATATAAAAATCGAATTAACTCCTTTTGTGTCTCACGTCCACAGCCTTCAACAATA
>JAGQYY010000119.1 GCA_020435825.1 Aequorivita sp. | reverse complement strand
GGAAAGTGAGTCAACCCTTCAGATGAAAAAAGTATTATAACCTCTCGACTGCGCTCGAGGCTGGCTACTTGAGGAAGGCTTTTGATGTTGCATGAATCTAATAATCCAACCATCCAACAAAATCTATTTGGCTTTCTCAATCCACTCCCGGGCATTTACAAGCGCCTGTACCCAAGGTGAAACCGCATCGTTTCTATCCTTTGGATAATACGCCCAGTTCCAAGGAAAGGTAGAACGCTCCAAATGCGGCATCATTACCAAGTGACGTCCGGTTTTGTCGGTTAGCATTGCGGTGTTGAAATCACTGCCGTTTGGATTTGCGGGTAGGGCATCGTACCCATATTTCGCTACAATATTATAGTGACTTTCTGCTTTTGGAAAACTAAATTTTCCTTCGCCGTGTGCAGCCCAAATTCCCAAAGTACTTCCAGCCAAAGAAGAAAGCATCACTGAATTGTTCTCCTGGATTTTTACGGATGTAAATGAACATTCAAACTTCCCAGTATCGTTGTGAAGCATTTTTGGCTTTTCTGCATCTTCTGGATTCAAAAGACCGAGTTCCACAAAAAGCTGGCAACCGTTACAGACGCCCAGAGAAAGGGTGTCTTCCTTTGCAAAGAAATTCTTTAAAGCCGAGTTCGCCTTCTCGTTATACAGAAACGAGCCTGCCCAACCTTTGGCACTTCCCAAAACGTCGCTATTGCTGAAACCACCCACGGCAACTAATAGCTTGATGTCTTCCAAATCCTCGCGACCTTCAATAAGGTCGGTCATATGCACATCCTTTACATTAAAGCCTGCAAGGTGCATCATATATGCCATTTCGCGTTCACTATTGCTGCCTTTTTCACGGATTACCGCGGCTTTAGGGCGGCCTCCATTTTGAGGAAGTTTGGGCAATAGAAATCCCCCTCCTTTGGAGGGGTTAGGGGAGGCCGGAAACTCAAACGTTAAGGGCTGGTTTTTATAATTATCAAAACGTTCCTTGGCAAGTTTTTCCCCGCTTTGGTTTTTATCCAATAAATAAGACGTTTTATACCAAACATCGCGCATTTCAACAATGTTGAAGCTAAGTTCTTCTTTATTGTTTTTTATTTGAAGCGTTTCCTTTTCTGAGACCGTTCCAATTTTTTTGAAATCAATATGTTGTTCAGCAAATACCTTTTCAACTGAAGCATCCTCCGAAACTTGGATAACTACGCCACAGTTTTCAGCAAATAACAGCTTTACCAAATCGTTTTCACCCAAAATTGAAAGATCTAAATTAGCTCCCAAATTTACATCGGCAAAGCACATTTCCAATAAGGTGGTAATCAATCCACCCGAAGCTACATCGTGCCCTGCAAGAATTTTCCCTTCCGAGATAAGTTGTTGCACAGTATTGAAAACCGTTTTCACGTATGCAGCACTTTTTACGGTGGGGGCATCATTGCCTATGGAGTTCATAATCTGCCCAAAGGAAGAGCCGCCCAGTTTAAAATCGTCCTGTGAAATATTGATGTAATATATGCTGCCGCTCCCGACACTTCGGGATCTTTGTAAAACAGGCTCCACAACTTTTTGAATATCGTTACAGTTTCCAGCCGCCGAAATTATAACCGTTCCGGGAGAAATCACTTCGCCGTCTTTGTATTTCTGCTTCATGGAAAGTGAATCTTTCCCTGTTGGCACGTTGATTCCCAAATCGATTGCAAAGTCAGAAACCGCTTTTACAGCTTCGTATAATCTGGCATCTTCCCCTTCATTATTACAGGGCCACATCCAGTTTGCAGAAAGCGATACACTTTTTAAACCATCTTTTAAAGGAGCCCAAACAATGTTGGTCAAAGATTCCGTAATTGCATTGCGCGAACCAGAAGCTGGGTCAATCAATGCGGTTAATGGGGAGTGCCCAATACTTGTGGCAACGCCTTCTTTTCCTTGGTAATCCAATGCCATCACGCCGCAATTGTTCAAAGGCAACTGCAACGGCCCGGCGGTTTGCTGTTTTGCAACACGCCCCGTAACACAACGGTCCACTTTATTGGTAAGCCAATCCTTACAGGCAACTGCTTCCAATTGAAGCACTTGGGCAACGTATTCCTTTATTCTTGAAACTTCGTAAGCAGCATTTTTATAATTCCTGTTTACGGTTTTGTCTTTCATTATGGTTTTTGGCGAACTGCCGAACATATCTTCCAAAGCGAAATCCATAGGTTTTTCGCCATTTTTGTTTTCAAAACAAAAGCGTTGGTCGCCGGTAACCTTTCCAACTTCATACATTGGGGAACGCTCCCGGTCCGCAACCTTCTTCAGTTTTTGGATATTTTCTTCGCCAATTATCAAACCCATACGCTCTTGGCTCTCGTTGCCCATAATTTCTTTTGCGGAAAGGGTAGGGTCGCCAATAGGAAGTTTGTCCAAATCAATTTTACCACCAGTTTCTTCAACCAATTCGCTCAAGCAGTTCAAATGCCCGCCAGCACCGTGATCGTGGATGGAAATAATAGGATTGTGGTCATTTTCAACCATTGCGCGAATTGCGTTTGCGGCCCGTTTTTGCATTTCAGGGTTGCTTCGTTGAATTGCGTTCAATTCAATTCCGCTGTGGAATTCACCTGTATCTGCCGAAGAAACCGCGGCGCCACCCATCCCGATTCGGTAATTGTCACCACCCAGCACGACTATTTTATCAC
>JAGQYY010000118.1 GCA_020435825.1 Aequorivita sp. | reverse complement strand
CAAAATGTCCGTTAATCTCAATTTCAAAACGTTTTTTGGTTTCGTTTTTTACAAGTGGAATAGTTATAAATTCTGGGTTCATTTGTTTCAAATTTTATACAAGTACTACTAATCGCTTATTATTATCAAGTTTTTTATTCCAATATAATTCTATTTCGTCTATTGAGATGGAATTTGTTATAATTTTAAGTTCTCCCTTGCTGGCATTTTCAAATAGTGTAGGTAGAATTGTATTATAAAATGTTTCAACTTCCTCTGGTGTCCATGTTCCAAGTCCTGAGCCAAGTAGTTGAATATCAGTACTTCTTAGCAAGCCAGAATCTAAGTTGATAAGATTATTTGCCATAGCTCCCACCGTTACAAAACGTGTTTTATGCGTATAAGTTCCTTTGCTTTTTAGAGCTGAAAAAATTAATTCAGCGGGTCTGCCCCATAAGTAATCTATAACAATATCAATTGGGTTTTCTTTGTGTATCTCAACTAAACTTTTGACTATTTTTTCTTCGTCTTGTTTTAAATCTATGATGTTTGCACCGTATTTTTTGAGCTCGTTTAGCACAAGTTCATTTCTTCCTGTGGCAATTATTTTTTTTGCGCCATAATTTTTAGCGAGTTGTACCGCCATTTGTCCTGTAGTACCAGTTGCTCCATTGATAAGCACCACTTCATTGGTTTGCATTTTTGCTCTAAACAATAACGCCAATGCAGAGCCCATTGCAGCATTGGGCAAAGAAGCTGCTGTTGCTACGTCTAAGTTGTCTGGCACAGGGACAACCGTATTTTTGTTTACCCACACTTTTTCTGCCAAGGTACCATTCAATCCCATGGCATACACCACGCTACCATCCCTCAGCGTACCTACGGCATCTGTACCAACAATTTTAGCTTGCTTGTCATCAAAATTTAAGGAATAATGATTTCCGCTAGCTCGGGCAATATCTAAGTTTTTTATTGCTGCTGCCTTTACATTGAGTAAAATCTCGTTGTCATTTCCTTGTTTAGGCATAGGGAAGTCTTGACTTAACTTTGGTGCTTCACCTTTTTTATATACTACAAATGCTTTCATTTTTTATTTATAATTTTATTGATAAATCCACTGAAAAATACCCTCTTTTTTACTCCATTCGGTTTCGTGATACTCTTTATGAAGTACTCCATTTGCAGCAGTCATCCATTGTATATCACCTTCTCCAATAACACCACCTCCGCCAGAAGAATCGTGATGCTCCACCTTTCCTTTGTGGGCTATGGTAACGGTTTCAAATCCTCTGTGTGGATGAACACCTACTCCTTTTGGAGTTTCAGACGCTGGAAAATTCATATTTTGAATTATAATCCAACATAATGAATGGATCCATACGTTTCATATCCATTCTTGGGTAACTTGGAATAAAATTGTGTACGCTAAATCCATCTCCTACAAAGTGAGGAGTTCTTGGAGTTGCAACTATTTCTACATTTTTTGTTTTCATTTCTTCTCCTTTTTTAATTTATAGAACAAAATTACTTTGATAAAGCTGGCTGAGCATTGATATAGGTTAAGTAATATCTTGATGCTTTGTAGCTAGTTCTTTTCTAACTCTATCTGGGTATGTTTTAATAAAATCTAAATACCTTTCTCGTGCCGAATTACTTTGTAGTTGCGTATTAAAATCAATAAATTGAGGGTTGTTTTTTGATAATTTGTCTATCAGTTCTTTCTCGATGATTAAAACAGTTGATTCTTCCAAGGCTTCTATAAAATAGGAAAACGGCAGATTTGAATATTCACTTTCTCGATTAGTTACAAACCAATTTTCTGGAGCAAATTGTAATATATGCTCCTTGCCTTTGTTATCAATTGAAAATTGTCTTAATAAACCATTTTCAACAAAATAAGTTTTGCTGTTTATTTCTCCTTCATGTAATAGGTAATCTCCTTTGTTTGTTTTTAGTTGATTTCAAAGAGATAAAAGTTACTTCGTTAAGGAATCTGGAAATTCAATATTACTTGTTAAGTATAATTTAAATTTAAAAGTATTGTTTTTACTTAATTACTGCCAACGCTAATACAATGTTCTACACTGGCTTTTAATTCTTCTATTCTATTCTACATTTTTCAAACTCAATTTCAGGAAATGTATCTGCTGTCCAAAGGCTAAGTTCTCTTAAAATTGGTAATAGAGTTAATCCTTTTTCAGAAAGTTCATATTCGACTCTGGGTGGAATTTCATTGTAAGATTTACGAATTATTAATTGGTCGTTATCCAATTCCTTTAGTTGCTGTGTCAATACTTTTTTGGAAATAGTAGGTAATAAAACCAGAATTTTCCCAAACCGTAAAGGACCGCCTGATAACAAATAAATGATAATAGGCTTCCATTTGTTTCCTATTATATTCATTGCGTGAACTATGGTACAAGCGTTTGGATTTTCTACATATTTTCTTGGCATAAGTTACTTTTGGGTTACCACTTTTTATATTTATCAATTCTAAAAGGTTTCATATAGAAACTAATATTAGTATCTTTGTGAAACAAATTTAATAAAAATTGTAGAAATGAAGAATATATTTATAATTAACGGTCATCAAAAGTATCCTTTTGCTCAAGGGAAATTAAATTCAAGTTTAGTTGAAATGGCAAAAAAACATTTTGAAAGTTTGGGTTATGCGGTGAAACTTACTACAATGGAAGATGATTATGATGTCAATGAAGAAATTGAAAAATTCAAATGGGCTGATGTCGTTTTCTTACAATCTCCTATAAATTGGATGGGTGCTCCGTGGTCTTT
>JAGQYY010000117.1 GCA_020435825.1 Aequorivita sp. | reverse complement strand
CAATCAAGTCCGTTACTTCTTCAATTTTCTGCCGAAGTTCTGCGGTCAAAACTTCCTGTTCTTCCAACGATTTTAAGATTGCGGTTTTGCGTTTTTCCAGTGCTTCAAACTGCTCTTTGAACTTAACGATTTCGCCAATTTGAACCTCATCGAGATTGCCCGTCAACTCTTTTCTGTAACGCGAAATGAAGGGAATGGTGCAATCTTCGTTTAAAAGCTTTACGGTATTTTCAACACTTTTTTGGGGAAGTTGGATTTGGGAGCTTATGAATTTTAGAAGATTGATCATTTATAGAGATTACTCTGAAAATTTAAAGAATTTATACACATTATCGATAGTAAAATATCTACCATAAACAAAATAATCATCCATTCTAAACACCGTTTCTGCTTTGGCTTTAGGAAGGTTTGAAGTGTGGTTTCTTAACCTATTAAAAACATTTTGCGGAATTTCACCATCAATGTGTTCAAAATCTTCATTAAATAGACATTCAATGCGTTTGGTTCTATTCGCTTCGTTGTAGGGAAAACTTCCAAAAGAATAAAAGGTTGGGTTGAAACCGCTCGTAACTACCATCCCGCTGTTCGTGCTATTTATCATCATTCCATTTCCGGGCCCGACAAACACCATTGGCCCTCCAAAGCCACCACCTCCTCTTTTAATAATTTCATTACCTCCCAACGTTAATTGGTAGCCAGTGCTCGTGGGATTTACCGCAACCCCACTATTTCCACCGTTGAATATTTGAAGAAGTAAATTAGTTTTATCCAATTCCTTCTTCTTTATAGATTGATTTGTAGCATATTCTTCAATGATGGCGCTATTTTTAAACGGAATATCTTCGTCTTTTGAAAGAACAAACCGTTTTAATTCCTTTTTTGTTGCAAGCTCCTTTACGGTAAGAACCATTATTTTACTGTTTCCGCCAATCTGGAATATTTTATCCTTATACAGATATGAATTGGTTGTATTAAATTTTTCATCTCCTATTCCATTCAATTTTTCAATCGATGCAATTTTTACTGAAAGATCTGGCACTTTAAACTCAAGTAGGTATGTAAATAAACCTTCTTTATCGATTGAAAGAATAAAGGAATCGCCACGATCATAAATCTTGGAAAGATTGCTTGTGATTTGGAGTGAATTAGGATTTGACTCCTCAATTTTAACAACAGAGGTCAAGCCATTAAAGCTATCATACAAAAGTTTATAAAGTGTGGTTGGTTCGTTTTTTCCATTGACAAAGACATTTTCGGTGAAGTCAAATGATTTCTTTTCAAACTTTCCATCGTGTTGAAAAGTATAGATGTTTAAAATTGAACTTTTTTTGCTAACCGTGATTATATAAAGTCTGTCCTGGTAGCTGTGCGACTGAAGATAAATTTCATCTTGCAATTTAAAGCCAAATTCAGTTTCAATAGATTGTTGTCTATCAAAATCAAAAAGCACGGCTCCAAATTTTTTATTGTAATATTCTTTAAAATATAAACGCACTTGCCCATTTTTAATGGTTTTTCCGATGATTTCATTATATCCTTCAGGCAGCCCTTTAGAAGCAAATTTGGAAATTGGCTCTAGTTCCTGTGAATATAAATAGGCGTTTATAGATTGCTCATTAACCATAAAAGTTGAAAAGGTTTTCTTTTCATTATCAACAACTACGTAAGCATTCTCAACGGAATTATTCTTTTTACTTAAATCATTTGGGATTTCTAAAAAAGGCGTTTGGGCAAATGATGAAAAGACGCAGAAAATAGAAAGGAATTGTATTTTAAAAAACATGAATCTAAACATTAAATGGTTTGAGGAAATTTTTTAAACGATATATCCAATTAATTAATCGTCGCCCCATTGGCAACCCCACTTGCACTGAGCGTAGCCGAAGTGTCTGGATTCACAAAAACAAGTTTCCCTTCCGCATTTTCGGTCATCAAAATCATGCCTTGGCTTTCCACGCCACGAAGTGCTCGCGGTGCGAGATTTACCAAAACAGTTACCTTTTTGCCGATGATTTCCTCAGCCTTAAAACTCTCGGCAATGCCTGAAACTATGGTGCGCACATCAATACCCGTATCAACTTTTAAAACTAAAAGTTTATCTGCTTTCGGCATTTTTTCGGCTTCAATAATTGTCCCAACGCGCATATCGAGTTTTGCGAAATCATCGTATTGGATGGTTTCTTTTTGTGGCGTTACTTTTTTGTTTGCAGCAGCCTGTGCTGAGTTTATCGAAGCATTCATCTTTTTACTTGCTTGTAGTTTATCTAATTGTTTTTGAATCTGTTCGTCCTCTATTTTACTGAAAAGCAGTTCGGCCTTGTTTATTTTGTGGCCCCCTCTGCCTAAAGGCATCTCCCCCGAAGGGGGAGAAATAGCACTTATTTTTGACCATTTAGGTTTCTCTTCTATGTTTTTGAAGTTCAATATGTTTTTAAGTTTTTCCGAAGTGAACGGCAAAAACGGTTCGCTCAAAACTGCCAAAGCCGAAGCAATCTGCAACGCAACATACATCACGGTTTTGGTGCGCTCCTCATCGGTCTTTATGGTCTTCCAAGGCTCTTCGTCTGCAAGATATTTGTTTCCCAGGCGGGCGACGTTCATCAATTCTGCCTGTGCTTCGCGAAAACGATAGCGTTCCAATGAACTTGCAATTACCGTGGGATATGCTTTCAACTCATTTAAAGTCTGCTCGTCAATTTCTAAAAAAGTTGCTGGTTCTGGAACGATTCCGTCATAATATTTATCGGTCAAAACTAGTACGCGGTTTATAAAATTTCCAAAGATTGCAACCAATTC
>JAGQYY010000116.1 GCA_020435825.1 Aequorivita sp. | reverse complement strand
TTTTGCCAGAGGTTTTAAAATTGAAAATAATGATAATTTAACATCGTTGGAAGGTCTGGAAAACCTTGATTCCGTTTATTATTACTTTGATATATTGGATAATAATTCATTGCAAAATCTTAATGGATTAAATAATTTAACACAAGTTGATGGAGATTTAAACATATTGAATACACATTTGCTGAATTTAAACGGGCTTAATAATCTGCATTCTGTTTCACAAACGCTTACAATTCGAAATAACTTTTTAGAAGATTTATCCGGTTTGGAAGGATTAACAGAGATTGGAGAGTATTTATATATTCAATCCAATCCTTTTCTTCAAAATTTAGACGGACTTCATAATCTCACTAATGTTGAATCCTATGTAGGTTTGGACGGTAATTTTACCTTAAATTCAATTGATGGACTTAATGAATTGGGGCCCGTGCATTTTGGAATTAGTCAAAATCAAAACCTTAATAGATGCGCCATTAGCCCAGTATGTCAGGCTTTTGCTCAACCAACTCAATATGGAGTATTGATAATGAATAATTCTTTCGGATGTAATAGCAATCAAGAAGTTGAGGCACAATGTATTTTATCTATTTCTGAAAATGATCTTACGGGAACATTATCGGTTTATCCAAATCCAGTTTCTTCAATTTTGAATATTGAAATATCAAAAAATATTTCCTTTGAAAAGGCAACTATTTATTCCACATTAGGCAAACTAATTCTTGAAACTTCAGAAAAAGAAATCAATTTGGAAAACCTTTCCTCAGGCATCTATTTTGTGGAAGTTGTTACGGATAAAGGGACTGTGACCAAGAAAATTGTTAAAGAATAACAAAGCCCAAAACTAAAAGCGACTTTTTTGCGTATTTTTAATGAAAAGAAAAATGCAATGAAGCTCCTCTCAATTTTAGTACTCACCATATTCCTTGCGTCCTGTGGCGCCACCGTGGCCGTAGATTATGACCAGCAAACGGATTTTTCAAAATACAAAACATACAGTTATTTCCCAACAATAGACTCTGGGCTCAACGAACTTGACGATAACCGTATTATGCAAATTACCGATAGTTTGCTGCAACAACGCGGTTTTGTGAAGAGCGAAACGCCACAACTGTACATCAATTTCTTTGCGCGCGAAAGCATTTCAAGTTCAAGAAATACCATTGGTATAGGCATTGGCGGTGGCGGTGGCAACGTGGGTGTGGGCGTAAGCGGCGGAATTCCAATTGGCGGTAATGTAATTAACCAACAATTAACGATGGATTTTATAGACGTAGAAAAAGACGATTTGGTTTGGCAGGCAGTGGCCGAAGGCGAATTGAAAGAACGTTCAACACCGCAACAGAAGGAAGCTTATTATATTTCAGTTATACAAAAGATTTTAGCAAAATATCCACCTAAAAATTAGTAAGCAGTGTTCCGTGGCAGTATGCAGTTATATGTAAAGAAAACCGAAATCCCAACCCCCAAACCGTCATGCTGAGCTTGTCGAAGCACGCAAACCTCAAATCCGAGAAATTGAACAAAAATTTATTCTTTCTTTTTTATGTATTCCCTTTGTTTGTAGTTGCCCAAACCAACTATCAACAAGCCGAGGAGTATTTTAAGCAGGAAAACTTCAGCAAGGCAAAACCTATTTTTGAAAACTATTTAAAACAACATCCCGGTGATAAAAAGACCCAGGAATATTTGGGCGATATTGCCGCTTACGGAAAAGATTGGGATACGGCGATCTCGCATTATAAAAATTTGGTAACCGATGAAGAAACCAACGCCAATTATCATTTTAAATATGGCGGTGCCATGGGGATGAAGGCACTGTCCGTCAGCCGTATTCGTGCAGTAGCATATATTGGCGATATTAAACACGAGCTGGAGCAAGCCGCAAAATTGGATCCAAACCATATTGAAACACGTTGGGCTTTGGTAGAATTTTACATACAGTTGCCGGGTATTTTTGGCGGAAGCGAAAATAAGGCAATTGCCTACGCCGAGGAATTGGGCAAAATTTCACTTGTAGATGGCTTTCTGGCCAACGGCTATATTGCCGAATATTCCAACAGACCAAAAGATGCCGAGCAATACTACAAAAAAGCGATTGATGTTGGGGGTTCGCCACACACGTATGAAAAACTTTCCAATCTTTATGAAAAGAACAACCAGCCAAAAGAGGCTCTGGAAACCACTTCAAAATCCTTACAAATCCACAAGCGCAACCAATTGAACTACCAGATTGGGAAAATTTCAGCCCAATATAATATAGAACCCGCATACGGAATTGCTTGCCTTAGCGAGTATCTGGCAAATTATTCCATAGAAGATGGCGTGCCAAGAGACTGGGCGTACTATCGCTTGGCTCAGATTTATAAAAATATGGGCAAAAAGGAAATCGCACTTACCTGGATAAACAAAGCACTTTTGCAACGAAACGATTTTAAGGAAGCGCAACAGGAAAAATCCCTCATTTTAGCACTTTAATTTGAAAGAGAAAATTCGCCCTTTGAAAGGGGCAGGGGGGATGTTTTAACTTTGTATCTTTACATTTTAACTGTCGCCCTGAGCTTGTCGAAGGGCATAAATTCTTAAACTAAAAAATGAGAATCCACTTTATAGCCATTGGCGGCAGCGCAATGCACAATCTTGCTTTGGCGCTACATCAAAAAGGAGACACGGTGACCGGAAGCGATGATGAGGTTTTTGAACCTTCAAAGAGTAGGTTGAAAAACAAAGGTTTGTTGCCCGAAAAAGAAGGATGGTTTCCTGAAAAACTGACTTCAGAAATTGATGCCGTCATTCTTGGAATGCACGCCAAAGCGGATAATCCCGAACTTTTAAGAGCAAAGGAACTCG
>JAGQYY010000115.1 GCA_020435825.1 Aequorivita sp. | reverse complement strand
AACTTATGAAGACAACCCATTTTACAGAAAACCAGATTGTTGCTATGTTAAAACAACATGAGCAAGGTATTAAAGTTACAGATATCGCTAGAGCAAATGGTATATCCGACAAAACCTTTTACCGATGGAAAAGCAAATATGGCGGTATGGATGCCACAGAGCTAAAACGCATAAAAGAATTAGAAGCTGAGAATTCAAAACTCAAAAGGATGTATGCCGATTTAGCACTTACCAATCAAGCCTTAAAAGATGTGATTGAAAAAAAGCTTTAACGCTTTGCGAGAAAAAGGAACTAGTCACTTATATAATCAGCAATTATCCTATAAGTGAACGTAAAGCGTGCAAAATAATCACAGTTCCCAGGAGTAGTTTTAGCTATAAAGCTGTCCCTAAGCAAGATGATGTATATATAAAACAACTTGAGGAGTTGGTGCAAAAACATGTGGCCATTGGTTTTTGGCAAAGTTATCATCGCATACGAAGGTCAGGAACTCTGGTTAATCACAAAAAATTATACCGCATCTATACATCCATGAGATTAAATATAAGAAGACGTTTTAAGAAAAGACTACCAGCAAGGGTTAAGCAGCAATTATTCCAACCAACACAAATGAATGAGGTTTGGAGTATTGATTTTATGAGCGATGCCTTGTGGGATGGCAGAAGAATCCGATTATTAAATATTATAGACGATTATAATAGAGAAGTTTTGATGATTGAAACAGATACCTCATTACCAACACCAAGAGTCATCAGATGCTTAGCCCAAATAGGTGAACGCAGAGGATTGCCAAAAATGATAAGAGTGGATAATGGCCCCGAATTCATTAGTGCCAAACTCGATATGTGGTGTAAAGAAAATAAAATTCAACTTATATTTATCCAACCAGGGGAGCCAACGCAAAATGCTTTTATTGAACGATTAAACGGAACCTTTAGAAGAGATATACTCAATGCTTATGTCTTTAAATCTATCCAAGAAGTTAAAGATTTAAGCAAAGAATGGATACACGATTACAATTATAATAGACCACACAAATCACTTAAAAATAAAACACCAATTCAATACCGATTAAATGAATAAAATTCTATTTTTGAATGGATCGAATTTTGGGGAAGCTTACAATAGCGAAACGAATTTTACGAAACTTTTGGGGGCTCAATCTCAAAAGTTGTGTGTGAATTAAAATAAGATTACGATTTTTGTAAAAAAAATATAATCTTGGACCATTATCTAGACCTACTAAAACTCATTCTGCCAGAATTTTTAATTAACCACTTCGACCTTATAAAGAGCACCAAAAACGGTGAAGTAATGCACCTGTATTTCGAAGAGCAAAACACACCTCCAAAAGAGCAAACCCCTAGGATACTGATAGCCCATGGTTTTCATAAAGAAGTAACCATTCAGGATTTTCCTTTGCGCGGGAACACGGTGTATTTACATGTAAAACGGCGTAGATGGCTGGATAAAGCAACTAAGGAAATCGTTCAGAGAGACTGGAGTTTGGTAGCACAGGGAACACGGATGACCACCGAGTTCGCTGCTTTTTTAAAAGAAATTGGTCGATGCTAAAGCTACTGATTGCCATACCATAGGCCAATTCTATGGCGTTAATGGCAAGAACCTACGGCGGCAGTACAGGGATTATCTAAGTGATTTTAAAAATTGGGAACAAAACAAGCACGCTAAACAATGGCTTGTCTTTCCTGAAAATATAGGCCCATATTTATCTATTGATGAAACAGCACTCTCCAAAGGAGAGCTTTATACCATAATCACCAACAAACAAGCAAAGGGCAAGAAGGGCTCTATAGTGGCCATATTCTCGGGCACCAGAGCGGAGCCCATCGTAGAACAACTTTTAAAGATATCGTCCAAAGAAAGAGACAAGGTCAAGGAAATCACCCTGGATATGGCCAACTCCATGAAAACCATAGCCAAAAAGTGCTTCCCGAAAGCTATCCAAGTAACCGATAGGTCCCATCTACAGAAATTAGCCCTGGAAGCGCTTCAGGACATTAGAGTAAAACACAGATGGGACGCTATAGATTTGGAAAATGAGCAGATAAAAAAAGCAAGGCTAGAGAACAAAACTTTCACACCAAAGGAATTTGGCAATGGGGACACCAGAAAACAATTACTGGCCAGAAGTAGGTATTTATTATACAAAGCACCCTCAAACTGGACAGAAAACCAACGTATCAGGAGCAAGATACTATTCGACCAATACCCAGATATTAAAACCGCTTTTGATTTAGCCCAAGGACTCAGAAACATATTCAATACAGCTAGCACAATACGGGTAGCCTATACAAAATTAGCACATTGGTACAAAGATGTCGAAAATACAGGTTTCAGGGCCTTTAATACCATCGCCAATACTATAGCAATCAATTATAGATCCATACTAAACTATTTCATTAACAGGAGCACAAACGCAGCCGCAGAATCTTTTAATGCCAAAATCAAAGCCTTTAGAGCTCAGTTTAGAGGGGTTAGGAACATAGAATTCTTCCTCTTTAGATTAACAACAATTTTTGCTTAAACACAACTATTGCTCTTGATCCGAAACTAAACTTAAATCAATAAAGAAGTAGTTCGGATTTAGTGTACAAATACACATCCATAAATTTGATGTTAATAGAAAAGACACACCTGCCTGACCACAGCGCACAAAAAAGCCCTCCATCTTTCGATGGAGGGCTCCCAAAAAAGGCAACGACTCTACGCTCCCACAATGCAGTACCATCGGCGCTAACGGGCTTAACCCTCCCAGAACCATATAAAACAAAAAACCCTTCATATTCCTATGAAGGGTTTCCAAAAAAGGCAACGACCTACTCTCCCACAATGCAGTACCATCGGCGCTAACGGGCTTAACTTCTCTGTTCGGAATGGTAAGAGGTGAGCCCCGTCGCTATAACCACCTTAAATTTTAAGTTATGAGTTATAAGCTATTAAGTTATGAGTATTTAAACTCTAAACTCTTCACTCTGAACTCTTAACTGGCAGTGTGGACTGCCAAATATCTTAACATATTGAAAAACACCCTAAGGGCGACATACACAAAAACAAATAATAATTTTGTTGTAC
>JAGQYY010000114.1 GCA_020435825.1 Aequorivita sp. | reverse complement strand
CTGTAACATTACGAAATGTTCTTTGGAATAAGCTTTAAATTCTTCGGAACTCCATATTTCCCGATCCAGTTTAATGCAGGGCGCACACCAGTCGCTTCCTTGGAAAACAAGGATTATTGGATGGTTTTCTTCGGAAGAAATTTGTTTTGCGGTTTCAAAATCGGTTTGCCATTCTTGGGCGGAAACTGTTTGAAAGAAAGAAATTAGAACAAATGATACCAGTATTTTTTTCATTGCGGGAACTTAAATATTTATTTTAAACGTTTTAGTGCACTATTTATTTTTCGTCAACGTAATTAAAAAACTTACATCCCTAAAAGTATTTTTCCCACTTTAAATTCCCTTAAATTTGCACTCTAAATTTTCGTCAATTGGCAAAACAGATTACAGATACCATCATAATGATTCGCCCGGTTGCGTTCCGGATGAACGAGCAAACGGCGGTCAATAATTTTTTTCAGGAAGACTTAGCCCTTAAAAATGCCGAAATCAATACTAAAGCACAAGAAGAATTTGATGCCTTCGTACAAAAGTTGAGAGCAGTGGGGGTGAATGTGATTGTTGAAAATGATGATTTAAGGATGGACACGCCGGATTCCATTTTTCCAAATAACTGGATCAGTTTTCACGAAAATGGCGATATTGGCCTTTATCCAATGTTTGCTGAAAACCGCCGTCGCGAAAGACGTGAGGAAGTCTTGATCCGTTTGGAAAACGAAGGTTTCAAAATAAATAATATTTACGATTATACTCCTGCGGAGGACGAAGGCTATTTTCTGGAAGGAACCGGAAGTTTGTTGCTGGATCGCGTAAACCGCAAAGCTTACTGTGCTCTTTCTCCCAGAGCCGATGAGGAATTGCTCATCGAGTTCTGTGAAGATTTTGAATACTTACCAGTAATTTTTACCGCAAACCAAACTGTTGATGGTAAGCGGTTACCCATCTATCATACCAATGTAATGATGTGCCTTGCAGAGAAATTCTGTGTAATTTGCCTTGATTCTATTGATGATTCCTCCGAAAAGAAAAACGTGGTCCAACACCTAAAAAAGGATGGTAAAGAAATCATTAGAATATCCGAGGCACAAATGCACCATTTTGCTGGCAATATGCTTCAGCTTCAAGGAAAAGATAAAAAATATTTGGTTATGAGCGCCGCTGCCCATAAAAGCTTAAACAAAGAACAGATTGCGGCAATTGAAAAGCATTGTGAAATCTTGAGCAGCGATCTTCATACTATTGAAACCTGTGGCGGCGGAAGCGCCCGTTGTATGATGGCTGAAGTTTTTTTGCCTAAAGGATAAGGCATAGGAATTATATTCTTTACTTTTAAAATCCTATAGGAAAAAGTATTTATGAAAATTTTAAAAATAGTCTTGCTAACTGTCGGCGTGGTTCTTATCATTTTTGGGCTCTACAATGCCTTTGTTCCACAAAAAGTTTTGGATATTGGTCCGCTTGAAGTAAAAGCCAAGGATGGTTTGAGTAACCAAACTTTTGGAATGATAGGTATTGGAGTTTTGGCGCTACTTGCGGGTGCACTTTTAAAAAACAGAAGCTGATTTAAGAATTTATTGTTCTTAAAATTGAAATTACAGCAGCGCTAATATATTCCACGCCTATTGAAATTACAATAAAACCGACAATTCGTGAAATAGCGTTGATTCCAGAAGCACCCAAAAATTTGCTGATATAATGCGAACTTCTTAAAATAATAAAAGTCGCAAACCCTACCGCTAAAACAGCGATTATAACCCAAATTATTTCTACTGTTTTTTGATACTGCTGATTAAAGGTAATTAATAATGAAATTGAGCCTGGTCCCGCAAGCATAGGTATTGCCAGCGGCGTAAGGGAAAACTTTTCACGCCTGTCCAAATCCTTTTGAACCCGTTTGTTCTTCATCCCTTTGTGTTTTGAAAATGTTCCCGTCAAAAGTGCAAAGCCAGAGGTAACGATTATCATTCCGCCCGCAATGCGCAGCGCATTCAAACTTATTCCGAAGAAAGCCAATAAATAAGTTCCCGCAAAAAAGGAAATGATCAAAATAACAATCACATTTACAGTAGTTAAAAGTGACGTTTTATTTCTTTCAGAAATGCTTTCATCACTTGTCAATCCTACAAATACAGGAACCGTTCCCAAAGGGTTTATTACCGAAAAAAGTGCCGCAAAAACATACAAAAAAATGTCCATAGTTTTTTCGGCAAAGGACGTTCGGTTTTGGTTTTTTTAGTTTACCAAAACTTTAAATGAAAGTTATTTGATGGCTTCCAAAAATTCAAAAAAAGGAATACAGAATTAAGAATTCAAAAAAAGTATCTTTGCACTTTAAAATTTTAGTATGACATTTCAGCAAACATTGGAAACCCAAATTAAAACCGCAGTAGAAAAACTGTACGGTGCAAAACTTGAAACGGTAGAATTACAGCCCACCCGCAAGGATTTTGAGGGCGATATTACAGCTGTTGTTTTCCCAATGTTGCGTGTGGTTAAAGGAAATCCTGTGCAAATAGGCCAGGCCATTGGCAACTATTTGGTTCAACATGTTTCCGAGATTGAAAAATTCAACGTTGTACAAGGCTTTTTGAATATTGTTTTAAGCGATTCGTACTATTTAAGTTTTTTCAACTCCGTTACTGATTTTTCTTCCTTCGGAAAAGTTCCGCAAGGAAATGAGGCGGTAATGGTTGAATATTCTTCGCCAAACACGAACAAACCGTTGCATTTAGGCCACGTTCGGAATGTTTTGCTCGGCTATTCGGTTGCTGAAATTGAAAAGGCTGCCGGAAAAAAAGTATATAAAACCCAAATCATCAACGACCGTGGCATCCATATTTGCAAGAGTATGCTAGCCTGGAAAAAATTTGGAAATGGTGAAACGCCCGATTCTACGGATTTTAAGGGCGATAAGCTCGTTGGGAATTACTATGTAAAATTCGACAAAGAATACAAAAAGCAAATTGAATCTTTAAAAGCTGATGGAAAAACGGAAGAAGAAGCAAAAGCACAAGCGCCATTAATTTTAGAAGCCCAGAAAATGCTTCGAAAGTGGGAAGCGGGCGATGAAGAAACCGTTGCACTGTGGAACAAAATGAACGGCTGGGTTTACAAAGGTTTTGAGGAAACTTACAAAGCTATCGGTGTGGATTTCGACTTTTATTAT
>JAGQYY010000113.1:1887-3206 GCA_020435825.1 Aequorivita sp. | reverse complement strand
TGGTTTGGGAAGCTTTACAAGCTGCAGAAACTTTAAACGAAAGTGGAATTACCGCCGATGTGATAAACATTCACACCATAAAACCATTGGACGACGAAGCAATATTAAAAAGCGTTAAAAAAACCGGCTGTGTTGTAACTGCCGAAGAACATAACTTCCTTGGTGGTTTGGGTGAGAGCGTTGCACGTTTATTATCTACACATTATCCAGCTCCACAAGAATTCATTGCGACAAATGATACTTTCGGGGAATCCGGTACTCCTGAGCAATTGATGGATAAATATGGACTAAATGCTTCGGCCATTGTAAATGCTGTAAAAAAAGTTATTTCTCGAAAATAAAAGTTTAACACCGAATTTATTATAAATTCAAAAGCCCCACTCAAATTAAAGTGGGGCTTTTTTGTATATTTTATAATGGTACGCTTTTTAAATGGAAGGATCTAGATAATCCGGAATACCATTTCCATTTCTATCTGGAAATGTAACAACTCCGTTTACTATTTCAATTTCATATTCTGTTAGCCTTCCATCCCCATCGTCATCGGTATCCAAATAATTTGCAATACCATCTCCGTCAGTATCATCATCATACACATTACCATTTTCATTAAGGTCTTCTAGATATGAATCTATTCCATCCTCATCATGATCAAGTACTTCAAAAGCGAACAATTCAAAAGAAAATATTATTTGGTCATATGCATTGAGATTTCCAGAAGGTGGATATTGAAAATAGGCCAAACCAGAAGGTATAAATACAGCCCCAATACCATAATTCTCAAAAGTGAGCGTACCGTCCGGATTAATAATAGGGTCTCCTTCCGCTCCTTTAAATTCAATAATTGCTTGTTGCAATCCTTGAATTATTCCAGAAGTAGGGGGATTATCTACAAGTTCAAATTTAACAGGCACAACTGCACTGTCAAATAAATCAAGATTCATCAACCTTCCATCATAAGTATTTGTGGTTCTATCACAAAAATGAGGATGTTCGTCTCCACCGCCTTCGCGAACTTTAAGGTAATATAATTTATATACTACAGAATTATCCACAATATCTTTTACTTCCTTAGAGGTCACCTGCTGAATCAAAGGAGTTTTTGAAGCATTGTCACCCGCAATGGTATCAAATTTCAGTTTAAAGTTTTCTGGGTCGGCTTCAAATTCTTCATAATTATAAAAGTGGGTTTCCAGAAATTCCTCAATCTCGGCCTGTGCGCGTATGGCCTCTTCACCTCGATCTCTTGGCGGTAGAATATCAGTCCCTCCACCATCATCTTTTTTACAGGAAACGGTTACGGCAAGCATTAGGATTAA
>JAGQYY010000113.1:0-1877 GCA_020435825.1 Aequorivita sp. | reverse complement strand
TCTCTTGGCGGTAGAATATCAGTCCCTCCACCATCATCTTTTTTACAGGAAACGGTTACGGCAAGCATTAGGATTAAAATGGCAACTCCGAATTTTATTTTTTTCATCATCAAATTTTTGTGGGCGCAAGATACAATTTTCCGCTATTTTTGTATACCACATTAACGTTGTTTTTGGGATAAATATATGAGGATTGATAAATATTTATGGTGCGTTCGGTATCTTAAAACCAGAAATATGGCCACACAAGCCTGCAAAAAAGGGTCTGTGCGCGTAAATGGAGATATTGTAAAACCTTCGCGCGATGTTTATCCAGGTGATGTTATTTCGCTTCGAAAAGAGCAGATAAACTATCAACTTGAAGTTCTAGATCTACCTGAAAGCCGTGTTGGAGCAAAGCTCGTGGACATTTACAGGAAGGACACCACTCCAAAAGAGGCCTTTGAAACCAATGAAATGCTTCAATACGCCAAAAGCTATTATCGCAAGAAAGGTGTTGGAAGACCTACAAAAAAAGACCGTAGAGATCTGGATAATTTTACAGAATCTCCCGAAGAAGAAAATGGAGCATAATACCTATATTTGAAAAAAAATAGCAGGAAATGCAGGAAATAAAAACAGTAATTCTAGATAAAAAACAAATTGCCCACAAAATAAAAAGGATTGCCTATCAAATCTATGAAACAAATGTGGACGAAAAGGAAGTTGTGATTGCTGGTATTATGGCCAATGGCTTTCAGCTCGCAAAAAAAATAAAGGCAGAATTGGAAAAAATTTCACCTATTAAAGTTTTGCTCTGCGAAGTGGTTATCGATAAAAAAAATCCAATCAACACGATAAAAACCTCCCTAAAACAGGAAGAATATAGAAACAAATCGCTGCTATTAGTAGATGATGTTCTTCACTCCGGAACTACATTGATTTATGGAGTAAAGCATTTTTTGGAAGTGCCACTCAAACAATTTAAAACTGCAGTGCTTGTGGACAGAAATCATAAAAAATACCCCATAAAAGCAGATTTCAAGGGCATTTCACTATCAACTTCCTTAAATGAAAATGTTTCAGTGTTTTTTGACAAAAATAACGACAGAGCGATTTTAGAATAATTTCAAGATTATTTTTTCTATGGTATCATCAACACTCTCTTTGCCGTTATCAATAATCAACGCCGCTTGATTGTAATAATAAGACCGCTCAAAAAGATGTTTTTTAATGAAATCATTAAGTTTTTCTACCGTATTAAGATGCGCTACAACGGGCCTATTTTCCTTTTCTGAAAGCAAACGTGCTGCTAAAACATCTATAGGTGTTTTCAAATAAATTGATAGTACATCTTTTTGATTAAGTATTAAATCCAAGGAATTTCCGTAGCAGGGTGTACCGCCGCCAGTTGCCAAAACAAAATCTTCGGCTTTTGAAATGATTTGTTTTAAAGCCTCGTTCTCAACTTTTCTGAAATATATTTCTCCTTTTTCAGAAAAAATCTTCGGAATAGACTTGCCCTCTTGATTTTCAATTTCGGCATCCAAATCCTTAAAAGGAATTCCCAAAACAGCAGCAAGCTTTTTGCCTACAAAGGATTTACCACTTGCCATATATCCAATTAAGACTATTTTCATATTTCAAAGTACCATTATTTAATTTGAAGAACCAAATGGCTTTGAAAATTTTACGAATCTTATATGTAAAAACTAGTTTTTGGATAAAAAAATCATTTGTGAGCCCCTGTTTCTCAAGTGTTTTAAATTTTTATCAAATTTAATTGATTTTCGTTTTGAAAAATTAATTTAATGACAGTATATTTGCACCCGCATTCAAAGGAAGACCTGGTAGCTCAGTTGGTAGAGCACCTCCCTTTTAAGGAGGTGGTCCTGGGT
>JAGQYY010000112.1 GCA_020435825.1 Aequorivita sp. | reverse complement strand
GACTCTTACACTTATTATGACAATCTGTTCAAATCTGTCTTGACGGATGAGAAAGTTTCTAAAGATAATCTATTGAAAATAAAAAATATAATTGAAAAAATTGACAATAATATTCCTGATAAACTTTTGACAGATAAGTTAAGTTCAAAATTGAAACTCAATCAAGTATTATCTTTATCACAAAAGCTCAATGATTCTATCAAATCATCAACTATAATCATAAACACTGGTGATGACATAATAAAAAATACTTTTCATCATCTTCCCTATTTAGTTTTCTACAGGCTTAAAGAAGACCAAACCATAAACGATTTTTATGAATTTTTAGATTCTTTGTCTAATAAATCTGAATTGATTGGAAATTCCTCTGAAAAATACAAGAAAGAAATTGACAATATATTGGACAATATCTCATACAAGAAATTAACATTAAGCAAGCAGATTATCGATTTTACAATTTTAACTTTCTTGAATTTAGTCACTGAAACACTTAATAAACATACCAATGAAAATGAGTTGATAGAATTGGTAGAAAGTCAAATTCGTATTTTACAAAATATAAAAACCTCTTTAAAGAATGAAAATGGTAAGATTAAAGTAGTTAAGAATGATGATAAGCATATAGACGATTTTAATTATATGTTATTATGGCTGTATAGAAGAACTAAGCAATTCGATTTGAGTAAAAAAATAATTGATAGAAATGATGCCTATATTAATTCACCAAGATTCATTCACGGGTTGGGATTAACAATACATTCAGAATCATATAGCTATATAGATTCCAATGATAATAAATCTGCTTTAGCTGGATTCAATAAATCAAAGGAATTTTTAATGAAATCATTTGAACTATATGAAGAATTGAAATTGGAAAATTCTATTTTAAAAAAACTTATTGTAAAACAAAAAATAGGTGTTATAAATACAATAATCGATGCAAACTTGAGAATTTGTGAACTAAAGAATAAAGTGATAGTAGAACTTATTTCAGAGAGTAGAGAATATTTGAATGTAATCAAAAATAAAATTGAAAGAGAGCTACCAGAAATTAATTACTTGTCACTTGAAACAATAAACCACACAGAATCTGAATTGGAATATAATGAAGCTCTTCATTTATATAATAGTGGCGATTACATAAATTCGGTTATAAAGCTTAATTATACGGTTGATAGACTAAAAATAGTATCAAACAGCAAGACATTAATAGAGGAAAGATTCCGAAAAATTGAAAATAAAATAAACGAGTTAAGATATAATAATCTAATTGCTTTAGATATAATCTAAAAAAACGTTTGCCAACATTGTGTATAAGCAATAGCGGGTTAATTGCTGAAATCAAGATTATTACATTCTTTGTCGCTACTGCAAATTCATTTGCTTTTCGTAAATTAGCAAATGAATTTTTGCAGTAGCTTGCGTTGGTGCTTAACCGAAAGTTTTGGCTTCCCTACTCCGCTACTGCCCATACACATAACCGTTGTTGTAAAACATTATAAAAAGCAACTACAAAACAGAAAATTGATGTCAAATTGGAAACCGTATACAGTAGAAGATATTCTTGAAAAAATTGATAATGAAGAATTTGTTTTGCCAGTAGTTCAAAGAAACCTAGTCTGGAAAGAAGAAAAGATAGAGTTACTTTTTGACACATTACTAAAAGGCGATTCCTTTGGAGGAATAATGACAATTGTAAGCTTCCCCTAATTAGAACTGCTCATTCTTCTAATACTTCTACAAACTTATTGTTTTTAATTCTATTGGGGCTAGCCCCAATAGAATTAAGTTCCGCATATTTTACTGGCGGGATTTTACCCAGTCCGTCGTGCGGCCGGTAATGGTTGTAATCGTGCATCCATATCTGTGTCTGCTCCCTTACCTGGTCTATATCCTCAAAGATATATTTGTTGAGCACCCCTCTTCTGTAACTTCCATTGAATCGCTCTACAAATGCATTTTGTGTGGGTTTCCCCGGCTGTATATACTTGAACTCGATATCGTGCATCATGCTCCATTCCGAGGCGATCTTGGCTATAAACTCAGGGCCATTGTCCATCCGTATCTTTTTTGGCTTGCCCTTTTTGTTGACAAGGTGGTTGAGCACCCAGACCACGCGGTTGCTCGTCAGGGAGAAGTCGACCTCAATATGGAGTGCCTCCCTGTTAAAATCGTCGATTATATTAAATGCCCTAAAGCGTCTTTTGTTTTCTAGGACGTCTGTTACAAAATCCATACTCCAGGTATGGTTGAGTTCATTTGGAACCTCCAGGGGTTCTTTTGTTCTGGCAGGCAAGCGTTTCTTTACCTTTCTGCGCAAGGGGAGCCCCAGTGCCACATAGACCCTGTGCATACGCTTATGGTTCCAGGGTTTTCCCTCTTCGCGCAACCGGTCATAGGCCTTCCAAAAACCTTCCTCTGAATGTTCCTTTGCCTTTTGTTGCAAGGCCTGTTCTATCTCGCTGTCATCCTTGGGCAACGGCCTATAATAATAAACACTCTTACTCATGTTGAGTACACGGCACGCCCTACAGATGCCGTAATGAATAAGTTCCTTGGCAATGGTTCGCTTCCTGCAGGGCCTTAGAGCTTTTTTTCGATGATCTCCTTGGCCATCTGGTGGTCAAGGGCCAGGGTGGCATACATCTGCTTGAGCCTGGCGTTCTCTTCTTCCAGCTCCTTGAGGCGCTTGAGCTCCTTGGAGTTCATTCCGGCATACCTTGAACGCCACTTATAGAAGGTGGCTGGGCTCACGCCGTGCTCTCGGCTAATCTGGTCAACACTCTTTCCGTTGTCGAATTCCTTTAAAATCTTTGCAATCTGTTGCGGTGAAAATTTACTTCGTCTCATAATACTGTTTAAAATTAAGATAATTATTCTATTTTTAAACAGTTCGGTTTTAAGGGAAGCTTACAATTTACAATTCGCACAAAGCCACCGCGCCACCAAAAATTGCAAAAGAGTATGGCTTCCCCACGCACACATTCGAACTGACATTAAAAAAGAGAAACTGAAAAGCAGAACGCAGGAAAGCCAGCCGCTAACAATGTATAAACGCAATAAGGGCTTTGCTTTTAACCCCAAAGTTCCTATCTTTAAGCAAAGTTTCAGTAATGACCGAAAAGTAAATGTATATTCCCCCTTACTGCGCTTATACTGGACCGTTCTCTGCAAGCTGAAAACCCACCGCACAGTCAAGCACATTTGTTTTTTTTCC
>JAGQYY010000111.1 GCA_020435825.1 Aequorivita sp. | reverse complement strand
TTAAATAACTAATATTTAATAAATTAAATACTATTTTATAAATTCAATCCAATATTATAACGCTATCCCAATAAATATGTCTAAATATGTTTACCTGTGTAATCAATTTTAATCTATTTTCTTGTTTACATTTGTAAACTGGACATTGTTTAACTTTGTAAACTTCAAAATTAAGTATGGAAATAAATAGTTGGTACAAGGAACATTTTGAATCGCGGATAAGTGGTAGATATATCACGATGCAACATATATATCCGTTGTTGGATATGTATAAATTGAAATATGAAATTTCAGTTCCAGGAATTTCTGAATTAGGTCAGGATATCCCATTGATTAAAATTGGAAGTGGCCCAGAAATAGTTTTGGCTTGGTCACAAATGCATGGAAATGAAGCTACGACAACCAAAGCCCTTTTTGATTTTTGTAAATTCATAAGCCAGGAACAGTATTATAAAACTGAAACTGAGGAATTCTTAAAAAAATATACTTTTTATGTTTTTCCGATTCTTAATCCTGATGGCGCCAAACTATACACTCGTGAAAACGCGAACAAAGTTGATTTAAATAGAGATTCTCAAGATTTATCGCAAAAGGAAAGCCAATGCCTTAGGAATGTTTTTGACGCTTTAAAACCCTCGTTGTGTCTAAACTTACATGACCAGCGCTCCATTTATGGCTTTAGCGATGGTAAACCTGCCACGATTTCTTTTTTATCACCAGCGGCTGATGAAAAACGATCGATAACAGATTCCAGAAAGATTGCAATGTGTCAAATCGCAAAAATGAATAATATGCTCCAAAGTTACATTCCGGGGCAGGTGGGGAGGTATGATGACAGTTTTAATGAAGCCTGTGTGGGTGATACTTTTCAAAAAGCTGGCGTACCCACCATTTTGTTTGAAGCTGGACATTTCAATCAGGACTACCAGCGGGAAAAAACAAGGGAGTTTATTTTCTATTCCTTGCTTTCATTGTTTGATATTATTGGAAAAAAATCACAATCAAACAATCATGAAGAGTATTTTAACATTCCTGAAAATCTTAAAAATTACAACGATTTCATCCTTAGAAATGTAAAAACGCATGATGAAAAAAAAATGATTTCTGTTGCAATTCAATATGAAGAAGTCTTAAAGAACGAACAAGTTATATTTTCGCCAATAATTGACTCTTTAGGAAATTTGAATAATAAATTTGGACATAAAGAAGAAGATGCGAGGGGATCGGAAATATTAACAAATTCGCAAGAAAAATTAACAGTTGGTACTAATATTTCAGAAATGTTTGACAAATATGATAGTTCGATAATTTATTTTCAATAATTAAATTCTTTTTTATGATTAAACTTTATAGTTTTGCAAAAAAAAACTACAAAATAGTCATGGGAAAATTTAAATTAGACGATACAGACCATAAAATCCTCGATTTATTAATCGATAACACACGAATTCCTTTCACTGATATTGCGAAAAAACTTGATATTTCTGCGGGTACTGTCCACGTTCGCGTTAAAAAGATGGAAGATGCGCAAATTATAACAGGTTCTTCCCTTCAGGTTGATTACAAAAAACTGGGTTATTCTTTTATAGCTTATGTAGGTGTTTTTATTTTTAAAACATCGCAAACGCAATTTGTATTGGAACGAATCAGCCACATTCCTTTTGTGACGGTAGCTCATGTAACTACTGGAAAATTCAATATATTCTGCAAGATTAGAGCACGAGACACGGCGCATGCTAAAGATATTATTTATGAAATAGATGATATTGAAGGTGTTAGCCGCACAGAAACAATGATTTCTATGGAAGAGAGCATTAATGATAAAAAACGGTTGCTTCACTCCATATTTAAAGAAATATAATGTTTAAGCCTATTTTATATTAATGCCCTTGCCGTCCAGCAATGGATATATTGTGGGAATTCTAAATTTTATTTTTCTCAAATAAAAATTACTTCACTTTTCGAGGCAATCTTTACATTGCTTCCCGATGTAAATTATCCAAACAGGACTGCATAGTAGTTCTCCTTTTTCTATGTCTAGGAAAATAAATTCTTAAGAAAAGCATTTAAAAGCAGACCCAATTGTTTATAGCCATCTTTGTTGGTGGTAGTTATTTAAAAATCATTTCGCTTAAGGTTTCATCGCTTTCCATTACTTTTTTGGCATAAGGGCAAAGCGGAATAATTTTAACTCCCTTTTCTTTGGCGTATTCTATGCCCTTCATCACTAATTTTTTACCATAGCCTTTGCCTCCATAAGTTTCGTAGGTTTCGGTATGGTCAATAATAAATTTGTTTTTGCCTGCCCATACATAAGTCATTTCTCCTGCCGGTGTGCCGTTTTCTAAAATGATGAACTTGCCTCTGCGTTCATCTTCTTCTTGTTTAAATGAAATCATTTTTTATTAAATTTAAGTTTGGGGAAGGGTACAAATTCTTTGTCGTCATTCGGGATTTTTGGGAATGCTTCCAAATTCTGATTTTTCCAATTTTCTTTTGCCTGCTCTAAAACGGCTTTATCTGAATTTACAAAGTTCCAAAACATAAATCGTTCTTCGGCAAAAGGTTCGCCACCGAAAAGATAAAGCGTTGTTTCTCCATTGGTTTCAAATTCGCAAAGCGAAGCATTTTTGGCTATCAATAATTGTTTGCTTCCGTAATCGTTATTCTCAATTTTAACCGTTCCGTCTAATACATACATTCCCACTTCTCCGAAAAGTAGGTTGCCAATGTTTATTTTTTGAGCCGTTTTAGTTTTTATTTCCATAAAATACAAAGGACTATGTACAGGCACTGGCGATTCATGTCCTTTTATTTCGCCTGCTATTAATTTATATGAAATGCCATTTTCTTCCCAAGCAGGAATTTCCTCCTTGTTGATGTGGTGAAAAGTTGGTTCACTTTGTTCCAAATGTTTGGGTAATCCTATCCAAATTTGTAGCCCGTGCAAATACTTGTCGTTTTTTCGTAAATATTCTGGCGTTCTTTCGGAGTGAACTACACCTTTTCCGGCAGTCATCCAATTTACTTCTCCCGGTTTTATTTCTATGGCGTTACCCAAATTATCTCTATGGAAAATAGCCCCATCAAAAAGATAAGTCAATGTAGAAAGCCCAATATGCGGATGTGGTGGAACATCTAAATTTTGATGTTCTTTAAGACAAGCCGGTCCCATGTGGTCAATAAAAAGAAAAGGACCAACTGCTCTTTTTTGCCTAAAAGGAAGCAGTCTTCCAACCATAAAGTTGCCA
>JAGQYY010000110.1:2822-3324 GCA_020435825.1 Aequorivita sp. | reverse complement strand
ATCAGTCAAATCTTTCCTCTTTATTTGTCTTGGGCAAAAGTAAAAAAATTATATGAACCGCAATTTTATTTAAAGTTTTTTGGCGAAAAATTTGGTTATTAAATTTTTCTGATGCTATATTTGCGCTCACAAAGTTCAAAACTTTATTGAAATGTTATCAAGAAAGGCCGAGGGAATAGACCCTATGACGCCTTAGCAACCCTTTCTCCGGAAAGAAGGTGCTACATTCTACAACAATTCTGAATTTCAGAATTGGCGATAGATAACGACAAGACAATTTCTTTTCTGAAATTGCTTTTCACTTTTTCTTTTTAACATTTTTCTATTGAAGTACGTCGCAAGGCGCATTTTGACTTTTGGTTTAATCTATTTATTAACTCAAAAAAAAATTAGAAAAATGAGTGCAACAAAAATTATCCATTCCATTCCAAGTGATCCGTTAACGGGAGCCATTTCCGTTCCGGTTTACCAAACATCAACCTTTATCCAGGCAACGCCGGGC
>JAGQYY010000110.1:0-2812 GCA_020435825.1 Aequorivita sp. | reverse complement strand
TTAACAAAGGTTTTGATTATGCCCGAAGCAACAACCCAACCCGCAAAGTGCTGGAAGATATTGTCGCCCAGCTTGAAAACGGCCATTCCGGCTTTGCCTTTGCCACAGGTTTGGCGGCGATTGATTCGGTGCTAAAATTACTTTCTGCCGGGGATGAAATTGTTGCAGTGGACGATATCTACGGCGGCGCATACCGACTTTTCACCCACGTTTATGAAAAATTGGGCATAAAAGTAAACTACGTTGATACTACCGAAGTTGAAAATGTGGCGAATGCCGTTTCAAACAAAACAAAACTGATTTGGATTGAATCGCCCACCAATCCAACCTTGAAAATTTCAGACATCGAAGCCATTTCAAGAGTAGCGAAAAGTGTAAACGCATTTTTGGTTGTTGACAACACCTTTGCTTCGCCTATCGCACAAAAGCCAATTGATTTGGGTGCTGATATCGTTATCCATAGCGGAACGAAATACATTGGCGGCCATTCTGATTTGGTTGCTGGTTTGGTAATTACAAAAACGCAGGAACTTTCTGAAAAAATAAAATTTATCCAAAATGCATCCGGCGGAATTTTGGGTCCGTGGGATTGTTTCCTTACCATTCGAGGCATTGAAACTTTGGATATTCGCTATAAAAGACAATGCGAAAACGCACTGAAAGTTGCATTGTTTCTTGAAGGCCAAGATGCTGTTTCAACAGTGCATTACCCCGGTTTAAAAACCCATAAAAACCATGAAATAGCCAAAAAACAACAAAACGATTTGTTCGGCGGAATTGTTTCCTTCAGTCTAAAAAATGATACACAAGAAGCTGCAGTTAAATTTGTAACGAATACCGAATATTTTAAATTGGCAGAAAGCCTTGGTGGCGTTAAAAGTTTGCTTTGCCATCCCGCGCAAATGACGCACGCTTCCATTCCGCGTGAGACACGATTGAATGCAGGAATTAATGATTCATTAATCCGCCTTTCCTGCGGAATTGAGGACGCCGAAGATTTGATAAATGATCTTTCCGAAGCATTTAAAAAAGTAGAAAAAACAGAATTGATTCCTTCAATTTAAAAAATATTAATAACCAGACGTAAGACTGAATGACGTAGAACTTAAGACTAAGAAACAGTCTTGTCCTATGTCATATGTCCTACCGTCCTAAGTAAAAAAATCATGAGTGCAGCAACAGTAGAAATTCCTTTGGAACAGTTGATTAATCTGGAAAAGATTAAAAAGAAAAAGATAAACATCGCCATTTTTGGACATGGAAACGTGGGCAGTCATTTGGTGAACCAAATTATCTCCTCGAAGGAAGAAATTTCCCGAAGACGTGATTTGGAACTGAATATCTTTGCAATCGCAAATTCAAAAACGATTTTACTTCGGCAAAATGGATTGGACAAAAATTGGTTGGAAGAAAAAACAGAATCAGGGAAAAAATACAATCCGGAAGAAGTGATTTCCTTCGCAAAAACCAGCAATCTTCAAAACCTTATTTTAGTTGACAATACCGCGGATCCCGAATTTGTCAAAGATTATTCAAAATTTGTTGAAAACGGCTTCCACTTGGTTTCCTCAAACAAAATCGCAAATACGTTGGATTTGAATTTTTACAAAGAACTTCGCCAAAAGTTGATTTCAAAAAAACGGCAGTATTTGTATGAAACCAATGTGGGTGCCGGACTTCCATTGATTGATACCATTAAGCTGTTACATCTTTCGGGAGAGAATATTACGCGAATCCGTGGCGTGTTTTCAGGTTCTTTGAGTTATATTTTCAATACTTTTTCGGAAGAAGAAAAGACGTTCAGTTCGGTTTTAAAATCAGCAATCGACAAAGGATTTACCGAACCGGACCCACGCGAGGATTTGTGCGGGAATGATGTGGGGAGGAAATTACTTATCTTAGCGAGGGAATTGGATTTGCACAACGAGTTTACAGATATTTCAATCCAAAACTTGATTCCGAAAGATTTGCGGAACGTTTCAAAAGAGGAATTTTTAACACGGTTGCAGGAATTGGATGTTCCGTTTCAAATCAAAAAGAAAAACCAATCAAAAGAATCCGTTTTTCGTTACGTTGCCGACTTGCACGGCGACCTCTCAAAGGAAACGGGCGCACTTTTGGATGTAAGTTTGGTATCGGTTCCCAAAAACAGTATGTTGGGAGCGCTAAAAGGCAGCGATTCCATTTTTGAAATCTATACCGAAAGCTATGGCGACAATCCAATCGTTATCCAAGGCGCGGGAGCGGGAGCAGCGGTTACGGCGCGAGGCGTGTTCGGGGATATTTTAAGGATAAGCGATAAAGACTGAAAAGACAAAAGACTTAAGACGTAAGACCGCTACGCTATAAGACATAAGACATATAAAAGCGTTTACTAATTTTAGTCTTACGTCCTAGGTCTTACCGTCCTACGTCATTTCTAATTGGGGATAGGTGGGCATAAGACATAAGACGTAAGACCGCTTCGCTAAAAGACGTAAGGCGTATAAAAGCGTTTACTAATTTTAGTCCTACGTCTTACCGTCTTAAGTCATTCCTCATTAAACGATAAACAAATTATTGCATATGAAAGTTTCACTAAACAGAATAAACGACAACTACCTTTTTGAGGCAAAAGGAGCTTCTGGGGTACCCGTTTTAATCGATAACAAAACCGAAAATGAAGCATCGAAAGGCGCAAGCCCAATGGAACTTTTGTTGATGGGCGTTGGGGGCTGCAATGCGATAGATATTGTAATGATTTTAAAGAAACAACGGCAGGAAATCACTTCCTATAAAATAGAGGTGGAAGGCCATCGCAAGGAAGTGCGGG
>JAGQYY010000010.1:33436-51132 GCA_020435825.1 Aequorivita sp. | reverse complement strand
GGACATTGTGATTACTTTTTCTTTATAATTTGTTTAGCCCCTTCCTCGACCTTCATTTTTAGACCTTCTTTGTAGGCAACAATTTTGTCGAGAACCCACTTATCGGAAGAACCTATAATCTGTGCGGCCAAGATGCCTGCGTTTTTGGCGCCATTCAGTGCAACCGTTGCTACGGGAACCCCACCAGGCATTTGAAGAATGGAAAGGATGCTGTCCCATCCATCAATGGAGTTGCTGGATTTTACTGGAACACCAATAACCGGTAATGGCGATAATGAAGCAATCATCCCCGGAAGGTGCGCCGCGCCACCTGCGCCAGCAATAATTACTGAAATGCCACGGGCATGGGCATTCTTTCCGTAATCAAAAAGTTTGCCTGGGGTACGGTGGGCGGAGACGATATCTACTTCCACTTCAATGTCGAATCCTTTTAAAATATCTACCGCTTCCTGCATTACTGGCAGGTCGCTGGTGCTTCCCATTATTATCGCTACTTTGCTCATTGTTTTCATTTTATTCTGTAATAACCTCTATTGTTTTTTTAACCTCCTCTGCGATCTTTCGCGCTTTGTTGAGGTCTTTGTTTACTATGGTTACGTGGCCCATTTTTCTGAATGGTCGCGTTTCTTTTTTGCCATAGATGTGCGGCGTCACGCCTTCCATCGCTAAAATGCTTTCTATGTTTTTATAGACTACGGGTCCTGTTTGGCCTTCAGCACCTACTAAGTTAACCATAATGCCACCTACTTTGCTATCTGTATTGCCCAAAGGTAAATCTAATATGGCTCTTATTTGCTGCTCAAACTGGTTGGTATAGCTTGCCTCGATGCTGTAATGGCCACTGTTGTGGGGGCGGGGAGCGACTTCGTTTACGAGGATTTCATCATCTTCTGTTTGGAACATTTCTACCGCAAAAAGGCCTACATGCTTAAATGCTTTGGAAACTTTTGTTGCTACGGTCCTTGCTTTGTTTGCAACGGTTTCGTCTATACGTGCGGGGCAGATTACGTATTCCACTTGGTTGGCCTCAGGGTGGAATTCCATTTCAACCACGGGATACGTTTTTACTTCCCCGGAAGGATTGCGGGCTACTATTACAGCCAATTCATTTTTAAAGGGAATCAACTTCTCTGCAATACAAGCTCCTTCAGCTAATGGAATCATATCTTCTGCTTCACGGATGATGCTTACTCCTTTTCCATCATACCCGCCTGTACAGCTTTTCCAAACAAAAGGGAAGTGTAATTCTTTGTGGACAATAGCTTCGGTTAAGTCATTTTTATCTTTAAAAATTTTAAAAGGCGAGGTAGGTATTTGGTGTTCTTTATAAAATTGTTTCTGAATTCCTTTATCCTGAATATTGCGTAGGGTGGCGGCGCTGGGATATACTTTTATGCCTTCGTTTTCCAACTTTTCCAACGCATCTATATTTACGCCTTCTATTTCAAAAGTGAGTACGTCCACCTTTTTTCCGAAGTTATAAACGGTTTCAAAATCCATTAAATCGCCTTGCTCAAAAGTATCTGCGGCTATACGGCAGGGAGCTTCGGCGTTTGGGTCCAAAACGCTGGTGCGGATGTCCCACTTGCGGGTTTCGTAAAGCATCATTTTGCCCAACTGTCCACCGCCTAGAATGCCAAGGGTGAATTTGGTGGAGAAGTAATTCATTTGATTCTAGTTTCAGGTTTCTTATTGATTTTGCAAAGATAGGTATTTCGTGAAACGTGAGACGTGAGACGTGAGAAGTTTGTCTATGTTCACATAGTTGTAGTTGCTTCTCCATTCAGTTTTAAAGTTTGGGACTTGGTGTACTGTTGCCGCCGTCCAAAGCCATTTTCCAAGTGCCGTCTGCTTGCTTTTTCCAGATTGTAACATAATTGCCGAAGTACTAGTGGCTTTGTCCGCAGTTATCATTTGTTGGAGGGATTGGTCTGTGGTGTTGTGGTTATTGCAAGATCAAAAAATGATAAAAAGAGTATGTATTTTAGCTTCATAATTTGATTGATTTTTTGCTAGTAACACTAAGAGACACTTTGTAGTGGATTTAGTGCTATATTATATAGCCTATTTATTGTTTGGGCATAAGAATTTAAGAAATAATCCGCTTAAGTTGTCATGGCCCTAAACTATTTTTAAACATTTTGGTCAAAGTGTTTTATTTTTTAACTTAAACCATTAATAAATTTTATACAGATGAAAAGATACATTCTAATTTTTCTACTACTTTTTTCCTTCGGAATAAACGCCCAAAACATTAGCGGTCAAGCCTATTATGAATCCAAGACTACAGTAGATATGGATGCTCTTGGTGGTGGTCGTGAAATGAGTGAGGAGATGAAAAAAACTGTTGCAACAATGATGAAAAGTGCTTTGGAGAAAACCTATATCTTAACTTTCAACAAAGACGAGTCTATATATAAAGAACAGGAAAAACTGGATGCCGCACCTATGAATCCCGGTTTTATAATGATGATGAACAGCTACACGCCTGGCGCACAATATAAAAACCTGAAAACGGGACAAATTGTCGAGGAAAATGAATTCTTCGGAAAACAGTTTTTAGTGACAGATTCCATTAAGCCTATAGATTGGCAAATAACGAAAGAATCCAAAACTATTGGGCAATACATTGCTTTCAAAGCAACGGCTATTAAAAAGGTTGATCCAAACGATTACAGTATGGCGCGCCCCAAAAGGAAAGATGAAAAAGAAAACGCAACAGTGAAAAAAGATACAACCCAACCGCAAGACCCAATGGATATGATTGAAATTCCAAAGGAAATTGAGGTTACGGCTTGGTTTACGCCGCAAATTCCAGTTAGCAACGGACCAGGTGAATATGCTGGATTACCGGGACTTATTTTAGAATTGAATGTTTACAGAACCACACTTCTTTGTTCTAAAATAGTAATGAACCCAAAAGATTCCGAAAAAATTGAACCACCAAAAAAAGGAAAGGAAGTTACCCGTGAAGAATACGTGAAAATTGTAAAGGAAAAGACTGATGAGATTCGCGAGAATTTTAGAGGTCGTGGTGGCAATGGTGGTCGTCGAGGTGGCGGATTTTAAAAAATGTTTTTATTTAATCTCAAGGTTGCTGATAAATTATTTGTCCGGTCGAGCGCAGTCTAGGCCTCTTTTCTTCAATAAATGCTATGAAAAAAATCCTTTGGTTATCTGTACTTCTTTTTAGTTTTTCGCTTTCCGCCCAAAGTATAAAGGTGAAAGGAACAATCAAGGACAGCATCGGCAATCCATTGGAATTTGCCAATGTAATTGCTTCCATAAAAACTACCGGCGCTACTGAATCTTATGGAATTACCAACTATCAAGGGCGTTATCAGTTAGATCTTCCCAAAGGAAATAACTATATTTTAAGAGCAAGTTTTCTGGGGTATGAAACAAAGGAGCAAACCGTAAGTGTTCCCGCTGATGCTGAAAATATTGATTTGGACTTCATTTTAAATCCACAGGAAAACCAGTTGGATGATGTGGAGATTGTTTATGAAATGCCCGTAACCGTAAAAGGCGATACGATTGTTTACAATGCAGACAGTTTTACAAACGGCGATGAACGAAAGTTGGGCGATGTAATGAAAAAACTTCCCGGTGTTGAGGTGAACGACGATGGCGAAATTCAAGTAGAAGGAAAAACCGTCCAAAAGGTAATGGTGGAAGGAAAGGATTTTTTTGACGGCGACAGCAAGTTAGCCACAAAAAATATTCCTGCAGATGCCGTTGATAAAGTGGAAGTTTTAAGAAATTATAACGAAGTTGACCAAATGCGTGGCCTTGGCAACGATCGCGACAATGTGGCAATAAACATTAAGTTGAAAGAAGGAAAAAAGAATTTCTGGTTTGGCGAAGTTACAGCCGGAGGAGGGATTGCAGATGAATACGGTGATGATAATGGACGTTATTTGGTACATCCGAAGCTCTTCTATTACAGCCCTAAATACAGTATAAACGTAATTACAGATTTCAACAATATTGGGGAGGTGCCTTTTACGTTTCGTGATTATTTCAACTTTACGGGCGGTTTTAAAAATTTCAATAAAGGGGGCGGAACCAGTTTTAGAATTAGCGATAGCGACCTCGGTTTTGCTGTTTCACAAAATGATCGGGCAAAAAGTATCGATGCAAAATTTGTTGCCGGAAATTTCAGTTATGCGGTGAACGACAAACTGGATATTAGCGGCTTTGGAATTTTGAGCGATAACAAAACTGATATCGTCAACAATAGCATCCGCCAATATATTTTAACTGGAATAACCGAGAATACCAATACCGAAAATGCCCAGCGCAACCAATTGGCAATGCTGAAACTGAGTAGTACCTATAAGCCAAACACGAACTTTCAGTTGGATTATGATGCGTTGGTAAAAACTTCGAAACAGTCTGAGGATGACACCACAATTTCAATAGTTGACAACAATCAAAACGATATTTCCGAAGTAAAGGAAAACCAACCGTTTTCAATAAATCAAAATGCAAATGTTTACTACACTTTAAACGACAAAAACATTTTTGCGGCACAAGTGCAACATTTGTATCAAAACGAAGATCCGTTTTATCAAGCGGTGCAGGATTCCATTCCGTTTCGTGGCGTTTTTACGGTTATAAATCCGTTGGATCCTTTCAATAGCGATTCTGATACTTTTGATCCTTTGGAGCAATCAGACCGCTATAATATTAATCAAAACAAAACAGTGAAAAGTAACAAGATAGATGCAAAGGTTGATTATTATTATGTTTTAAACAATGTGAGCAACCTTAATTTTACCGTTGGAACAACATACAGCAACCAAAAATTCAACTCTGCAATTTTTCAGATTTTGGACAATGGTAATCAAAATGCTTTTACTGATGATGATTTTAATAACGATGTAACCTACACTTTTACTGATGCCTTTTTTGGACTTCACTATAAATTGAAAAGTGGGAAATTTATTTTCACGCCGGGTGCAACCCTTCATAACTACAATTTGAAAAACGAACAATTGGGAACAACCGCAACCCAAAACGATTGGATGGTTTTGCCAGACGTAAACATAGTTTTGGAATTGAAGAAAAGTGAAAACCTTCGCTTTAACTATGCAATCTCTTCAGAATATAGTGATGTTAACGACTATGCCCAAGCCTACGTTTTCAATAATTACAACCGGCTTTTCCGCGGAAACCGAGAATTGGAAAATTCACTTTCTCACAGTTATAACTTAACCTATTTCAGTTTTAATCTTTTCAACTATACCAATATTGGCGGTAATTTGAGCTATACCCGAAGAATTGATGCCATTAAAACAAATACGGATTTGGTGGGTATTAACCAGGTGAGCAGTCCTGTAAATTTTGACAGCAACTTTCCGGATGAAACTTTTTCAGCTGTTGGAAGGTTTAGCAAGACTGTAAAAAAAGTTCAGTTTAAGCTGGATGCGGCTTTATTTTTGAGCAAAACGAACAATACTATAAATGATGAAATTCGGGAAAGTCAAAGTTTTACACAGAACTACAATGCTAGTTTACAAAGTAATTTTAAAACATTTCCAAATTTTGAAGTTGGTTATCGTTTCGTTAAAAACGAGTACGATAACGGCGGTGCAAAACAAACCTATTTCACGAACCGCCCGTATGCAAATGTGAATCTTCGATTTTTGAAAGACTTTAATTTTTTTGCCGAATGGGATTATTATAATTACACCAATGATGCCAAGACCATAGAAAATAAATATTCATTTTTCAACGCAAATCTATACTATAAACCTAACGACGGTCCATGGGAATTTTCGGTTCAGGCAACGAATATTTTAAATACAAAATCCATTAACAACGATAGTTTTAGCGATCAATTCAACACAACTTCACAGTATATAGTGCTGCCGCGTATTGTGATGTTTGTTATAAAATATGACCTCTAAAAATGCGCCCATCCCTTTGAAATGAGGGACGGTGGTGGCATGTTTTTTTGTATCTTTCCAATAAAAAGCACCGTCATGCGAAACATCTTTCTCGGAATCGTAATTGCCTTTGTAATCGTTTTTGGCCTACGTTATTGTGAAAACCAAAAAGACAAGCGAGAACAATTGGAAGCTAACACGGCACTGATTCAAAAAGAACTAAAAAACGTTGGCAAATTAATTGTTACTGAGGGGAGTTATGCACAGGTTTTTACCTATAACGACAGTAAGGATTTAATGTATGGACTTTTTGACGCGAGAAAGAAAGCCTTGATTGTAGTCAATGCCAAGGCAAGCATTGCTTATGATTTAAGCAAAGTGAATACCGAAATTGACGAAACTAATAAAACCGTAACCATAACAGACATTCCGGAGGCTGAGCTTTCCATAAATCCGAATATTGAATATTATGATGTAACTCAGGACTATTTAAACCAGTTTACTGCTGAAGATTATAACAAAATAAAACAACGTGTTGAAAAATCGCTTCGCAAGAAAATAGAAGCTTCGGAGTTGCGGAAAAATGCCGAAAATCGATTGATTTCAGAGCTTCAGAAAATCTATATTTTAACAAATTCTATGGGCTGGAAATTACAGTATAACGGAAAACCAATCCAAGAAGAACCAGATCTTCGAAAGCTAAAATTATAGTTTCTGGCTCAAACTAAACCAGCCGCCGCCATTCATTGCTTCAATACCATTACTTTTTAAAATACCTGTGGCACTGGCACTGCGCATACCACTGGCACAGCAGGCAATTACAGGCTTGTTCCATTTTTTTATTTCGCCAATTTTTGAGGAAATACTCTGAAGAGGAATATTTTTAGAGCCCGGAATAGCTCCACTTTCATATTCGCCTTTACTTCGAACATCAATGATGATGGCGCCGCGGCTTTTAAAATCCTGGATTTTTTTTGTTTTGTTTCCGAACAGAAAATCTAATAATCCCATATAGTTATTGTTATAATGTAACTCTGAGAGAAGTCAAAGTGTTAGTTAATAATTTCTTTTGTTTTAGCTTCTAAAAGTCCCAATCCACCTTCAATCAAATGTGCCACTTTTGGCCGTTCGTTTTTCAACTTTAAAAGATTATCCAATACTTCTTCCGAAAAAGCCGAATCGGTAGCCGAAACAAGCTCATAGATTTCCAAAGAAAGCAACCAATCTGTTGGATGGTTTTGTTTTAAAGTTTTAAAAACTTGCTGAAGCTTTGTTGCGTCTATTTCTTCAGAATTGCGAATAGTTCTAACTTCTTTATAAAGTGAATTCAGTTCAATTTCTATTTCCGAAAGTCGCGGACGAATGGTTTCGCTGGAAGAATTGTGTGTCACTAAATTAAACGAATGATAATCAGCGGCTCCCGCAAAGGCGGAAACAATTTCCTTGCCCACCGCCATGTCAAAGTCGCCCATTTCTGGGGAAAACAACATTTCGTTTTTATATTTTACGGTACAGTCCGTGAATTGGATGAGCATCAGCTCACCGCGGAGGTTTCGTATTCCCGTAACGTTCAAACCAGCAACGGTTATTCCGCTTTCAAACTCAAATTCAATAGGTTTACCATCGTAAAAATTATAGGCCTGTAGATCGCGCGGCCCCATGTTTTCTATAGCCAGATTTATTCCTTTTAATTTCCCCAATGGAGAACGAAACCCTTTTTCATGACGGCTAATCCCATGGCCGATCACTTCTTTTTCGCGATAAGACAGCGCAGTTTCGCCTTCGGTTTCAAAATACACCACCTCATTGTCCTCATTTTTTATCATTCGACTGAAATGACCACTAATCTGAAGCCCCGTGCTGATTTCAATCGTGCCGAGCTGTTTCGATTTTATAAGTTTTTTCAACCCGCGCCAACCGCCTTTCCGAACGGCCATTGTGTTTGCAAATTCCTCCAAAACTTCCTGCAAGTATGCAAAATCTGGCGTTACATAAAGCTGTGGCTGTGGTTTCGTAATGTCGAAATCTTGATAAGCCGCATCAATAGAGTAGGGAATTTTTTTAACTTCTTCCTTCATACACCAAACGCTTTCGCCTATGGAAGAAAGCAACCCAGCTCCATAAATCTTCGGATTCTCAACGGTTCCAACCATTCCGTATTCAACGGTCCACCAATGTAAATTTCGAATCAACGAAATTTCTGAAGGTTTTACTTTTTTGTTTTGAAGTGCTTCAACTCGGGCTTCCGCATTTTCAATTTTTTGCAAATATTCTTTTTGCGCAGGAGTAAAAACTCCCCCTCCCTTTGGGAGGGGGCTGGGGGGCGGGCTCTCCTTTAAAATGGAAAGCTCACGAACGGCTTCATACATATCAATATCGTGTGCGCTGGAAATGGCCTTTGCGCCCACTTCCCCAAAACGCCGCAGATATTCTGCATAATCGGGACTTGCAATAATGGGGGCATGCCCAGCACCTTCGTGGATAATATCGGGGGCTGGAGTGTATTCTATGTTTTCAAGTTGGCGAATATCGCTCGCAATTACAAGAACTTTATATGCCTGAAATTCCATAAAGGCATTCGGTGGAATAAACCCATCAACCGCAACCGCAGCCCAGCCTATTTCCTTCAAAATACGGTTCATCCCGTACATCGATGGAATTTCATCTATGGAAATCCCTGTTTTTTTGAGGCCTTCCACATAACTTTCATGGGCAACCTTTGCCAGATAATCCACGTTTTTTCGCATTACATATCGCCACACCGCTTGGTTTATGGGCGTGTATTGCTCATAGTTTTGAGGTTTTATGTACTGCTTTAAATGTGGCGGTAACCGGTCCAACAATTCGTTGGTTTCAATTTTAATTTCCATAATTCAAAAGTACTGTCTTTTGGTTTTAAAATAAATCTAAAACCCTAAAATTCCTATATTGCATTATCAATGAAAACACTTTCCCGAAAAGACGAAATAATATCGGTAGCATCTCATCTTTTTAACGAAAAAGGATATAAAGCCGTTTCCATGCGCGATATTGCGCAGGCAATGGACATAAAGGCTTCGAGTCTTTACAATCATATTAGCGGGAAGCAGGAAATTCTTTCTGAAATCATTTTAAAGGTTGCTGAAGAATTTACTTTCGGTATGAAAAAAGTGGTTTCTGAAAACAGTTCAGCAATTGAAAAAGTGGAAAAGGTTATTGAAATGCACATTGATATTACGGTAAATTATTCCGAAGCACTTGCGGCATTGAACAACGATTGGATGCATTTGGACAATACAGACTTGATAGCTTTTGTAAAGATGCGGGAAGATTATGAGGAAAATTTCCGAAGCATTATAAAACAAGGAATTAAAGCAGGCGAAATAAAGCAATATCATCCCGAAGTGATCCTATTCTCGATACTTTCCACATTGCGGACATTGTATTTGTGGTATCAAAAACGCGGAAAATTGGACGTCAATATTTTGAAAAAAGATATGGTTTCGGTTCTCATCAAAGGAATACTATAAAGTGAAGTCATCTTGACTTTTTTCAATTGGCTAAAAAATGGCTCTTTTGAGCCTGCTTTTCGTCTTTTTATCCTTTCGTAACGCTGCTATGAAACTCAAAAAAGCCTTCAATCAAACTCAAAACTGCTCATTTTCGCTTCAATCAAAAAAGTCAAGATGACTTCAGTGTCAATTTGGGCTTTTGACTACGCTCGACCTGACAGAAACAATAATTTGCAATTCTAACTAACAAGCGTTAGTTTTGTTAGCCTAACTCGACAAAAAACAGGTGGCAAAATTTCATAAAATAAAAGTAAAGGACGTTTATAAAGAGACCGACGATTGCTCGGTAATTACTTTTGACGTGCCGGCAGACTTGGAAGAGGAATTCAACTTCAGGCAAGGGCAACATTTAACCGTAAAGGCCGATATTGAAGGCGAGGATACGCGCCGTTCATACAGTTTGTGTTCCAGTCCCATCGATAAACAATGGCAGGTGGCCGTAAAAACAATTCCGGGAGGCAAGTTTTCAAACTATGTAAATTCAAAATTACAGACCGGCGATATGCTCGAAATTATGGAGCCCAGCGGAATGTTTGGCGTAGAAATTGAACCCGAAAGAGCCAAAAACTATCTTTTTTTTGCAGCCGGAAGCGGCATTACCCCTGTACTTTCCATGATCAAAACACATTTGGCATTGGAGCCTAAAGCAACTTGCAAGTTGTTTTATGTGAATAGAACCGCGAAATCCATTATCTTTAAGGAAGCTTTGGAGCAATTGCGAAATCAATATTTCGGAAGACTTGAAATTTATTATTTTCTAACAAAGGAACGTCGGGACATAGAACTTTTCAACGGTCGTTTTAATGATGAAAAAATGCAGGTTTTGACCAAAACTTTTATAGATATTCCTGATACTAGTGAAGTCTTTCTGTGTGGGCCCGAAGAAATGGTAAATTATGTAAGTGATTATTTAATTAAGACTGGTTTGCCAAAGGAATTGGTTCATTTTGAATTGTTTGTAACCGGATTGACCGAAGAAGATAAACAGCGTGCTGAACGCTTGGCGCAACAAAATGTTGAAGGAGTAGAAGTAACCATTGTAGATGCTGGAAAAGAATTCCAATTTACGATGACTAAGGATTTTGATAATATTCTAGACGCTGCTTTAGCCGCCGGAGCTGATTTGCCCTTTGCCTGTAAAGGTGGGGTTTGTAGCACTTGCAAATGTCAAATTTTGGAAGGCAGCGTAGAGATGAAAATAAATTATGCTTTGGAAGAAAAGGAAGTGGCGCAAAACTTTGTATTAAGTTGCCAAGCCGTTCCCACTTCGGAAAAAGTAAAAGTAGATTTTGATGTTTAGTTCCCGCAAACTCGGGAATCTCACTATTTTAAGTTGAGAATATAAATTAAACGAATATGAGTGAAAAAGATGTAAAAAATTTAGAGGAAATTTTCGAGGCCCGCATTGCTCGTGACGAAAAGATTGAACCGAAAGATTGGATGCCTGAGAAATACAGACAAACCCATATTCGGCAGATAAGCCAGCATGCGCATTCAGAGATAATTGGGATGCTTCCCGAAGGAAACTGGATTACCCGCGCACCTTCTTTAAGAAGAAAAGCAGCTTTACTTGCAAAGGTACAGGACGAAGCAGGTCACGGATTGTATTTGTATTCGGCTTGTGAGACTTTAGGCATTTCCCGCGATGAACTTTACGAACAACTTCATAGCGGAAAGGCGAAATATTCTTCCATTTTCAACTACCCAACAATCACTTGGGCCGATATGGGCGCTATTGGTTGGTTGGTTGATGGCGCCGCTATCATCAACCAAGTGCCTCTTTGCAATACTTCATTTGGACCGTATGCCCGTGCAATGGTACGTGTGTGTAAGGAAGAAAGTTTTCACCAACGACAAGGATATGAAATTATGCTTACCCTTTGCCGAGGCACGGAAGAACAAAAAGCAATGGCACAGGATGCCCTAAACCGCTGGTGGTGGCCAAGTTTAATGATGTTTGGGCCTACGGATGCTGAATCCGTCCATACGGAGCAATCTATGAAGTGGAAATTGAAACGCAAAAGCAATGATGAATTGCGGCAGCAGTTTATAGATCAGACAGTGCCCCAAGCTGATCTTTTGGGAATCACAATTCCCGATCCAGACTTAAAATGGAACGAAGAGAAAGGTCAGTATGACTTTGGCGAAATAGATTGGGATGAATTTTGGCAGGTAGTGAAAGGTCATGGCCCCTGTAACAAAGAGCGGATGAATGCTCGTGTGAATGCATGGAATAATGGAGAATGGGTTCGAGATGCGGCAATGGCTTATGCTGAAAAGAATGAAAAAAGAAAAGTAGCTAAAGCAAGTTGAAAATGACTTAAGGCAATAGGACGTAAGAAGTAGGACAATTTATTTATAGTCTTACATCCTAAGTCGGTCTTAAATCCTAATACTAAAAATCTAATATCTGATGACTGAAAAGAGAAACTGGCCCCTTTGGGAAATATTTGTCCGCAGTAAAAACGGATTGGAGCACCGTCATTTTGGGAGCCTACACGCTGCCGATGCTGAAATGGCACTAGAAAACGCCCGCGATGTTTACACCCGCAGAAATGAAGGCGTAAGCATTTGGGTGGTAGAAAGCAAACACATTACCGCTTCAAATCCTGTGAATAATGGCGAAATGTTTGAGCCGGCAAAGGATAAAGTATATCGCCATCCCACCTTTTATGATTTACCGGATGAGGTAAAGCACATGTAATGTTAATTGTTTGTCACCTTGAGCGCAATTGAAAGGTCTTTGATAAACGAATCTAAATCTTATATGAAAAACCTAAATCTTTATAATTACATTCTAACCATTGCCGATAATTCTCTTATTCTCGCTCAGCGATTGGGCGAGCTCTGTGGCCACGGCCCAAATTTGGAAACCGATATTGCGTTGACTAATATTTCTTTGGATTTACTGGGTCAAACGCGCAGTTACTATCAATATGCGGCAAAAATTTCTGGTGAAGATAAAACAGAGGATGACATCGCTTTCCTAAGAATTGAAAGAGAGTATAAAAACTGTTTACTGGTTGAACAGCCAAATACACATTTTGGTCATGTAATTGGCCGTCAGTTTTTGTTTGATTCCTATCATTTAATGTTGATGGAAAAACTGCAGGACAGCCCCGATGAAACACTTGCGGCAATAGCAAAAAAAGGTATAAAGGAAGTAAGTTATCACAAACGTTTTTCAAGTGATTGGGTAAAAAGATTGGGTGATGGAACGGAGGAAAGCAATGCTAAAATGCAAGAAGCAATTGACGATCTCTGGCATTATACGGATGAACTTTTCTTTATGACAGAAGCTGAAAAGGTACTGGCAGAAGATGGTATTGGGGTGGATATTTCAACTTTCAAGAAAAAATATTACGAAGAAGTTTCAGAAATATTGAAAGAAGCAACGCTAAGTGTTCCTGAAAATAAATATTTCGCCAAAGGCGGAAAAGAAGGAGTTCATACGGAATATATGGGCTATATTATGGCAGATTTGCAATATATGCAGCGAACGTATCCTAATATGACTTGGTAAGGCCATATTTCACCCTGAGTGCTCCCGATAGCTGTCGGGACGAAGGGTTTTTAATTTACAAAAACAAATTGTTGACCGAAACCGCAAAAATCCAATCACATTTAATCCCGGTTCTGAAAACTGTTTCAGACCCTGAGATTCCTGTGCTTTCGGTTTTGGATTTGGGTGTAATTCGCGAGGCAATTGAAGAAAATGGAATTGTAAAAATTAAGCTAACGCCAACCTATTCAGGTTGTCCTGCAATGGATGTAATTGCTGATGATTTAAAAGCTGCCTTTTCAGAAATAAGCAAAAAGGCGGAGGTAGAATTGGTTCTTTCCCCAGCTTGGTCAACAGATTGGATTTCAGAAGAAGGTCTCCAAAAAATGGAGGAATACGGCATTGCCCGTCCGCTTTCGGAATCGCATGACAAAGACGTCTTGCTAGGCGAAAAGAAGATGGTGAAATGCCCGCAATGTGGAAGTACTAATACGCATCTAGTTAGTCAGTTTGGTTCAACAGCCTGTAAAGCACTTTTTAAATGTGATGATTGTCAGGAGACTTTCGACTACTTTAAATGTTTAAAATAAATAATGAAAAGCATAACCACCAAAATAGAAAGTAAAATAGCAACGCTAACGCTAAATCGTCCAGAGGTTTTTAACAGTTTCAATCGCGAGATGGCACTCCTGCTACAAAATGAATTGGATGCGTGTGAAAAAAATCTTGAAGTTCGAGCTATAGTTATTACGGGAAGTGGAAAAGCTTTCTGTGCCGGACAGGATTTAAAGGAGGTTACCTCGCCAGAGTTAAATCCGGGTTTCAAAAAAATTCTCGAAGAGCATTACAACCCAATTATTCAAAGAATTCGAAATATTGAAAAGCCAATTATTGGAGCAATAAATGGTGTTGCCGCAGGGGCAGGGGCAAATATTGCGTTGGCCTGCGATGTGGTTGTTGCTTCAGAAAACGCGAGTTTTATTCAAGCTTTCAGCAAAATTGGATTGGTGCCCGACAGCGCGGGAACTTTCTTTTTACCACGATTGATTGGGTTTCAAAAAGCATCGGCTTTAATGATGCTGGGCGATAAAGTTTCTGCAATGGAAGCTGAAAAATTGGGAATGGTTTATAAAGTGGTTGCTTCAGAAAACTTTTCGGAAGAAGTAAATAACATTGCAAGCGCGTTAGCAAATATGCCCACAAAAGCCTTGGGATTGACAAAACGTTTGCTTAATAATTCAATGCAGAATTCTTTGGGAGAACAATTAAATCTGGAAAGCAAGCTCCAGATAGAATCCGCCCAAACTGAAGATTATGCTGAAGGGGTTGATGCGTTTGTCAACAAAAGGAAACCAAATTTTAAAGGAAAGTAAAAACTAAAAAAAATAAACCCGAAAAATGTAAAATTTAAAAGTGTTATTTTAATAAACTTTTAAATTTTTAATTATCATTTAAAATTTATGATTAAAAACATTGGAATAATTGGGGCGGGAACAATGGGTGCGGGCATAGCGCAAGTAGCCGCCACAGCAGGTTGCTCAGTGAAATTATACGATACAAAAACCGAAGCCTTGGAGAAAGCCAAAGCTGATTTGGGGAAAATAATGGATCGGTTGGTTGAAAAAGGAAAAATCAATTCTGAAGAAAAAGGACGCGTCCAAAACAACATAAAATACGTCAATTCACTAAAGGAATTGAAGGATTCGGAGTTGACAATTGAAGCAATAGTAGAAAATTTGGAGATCAAAAAGAACGTATTTTCAACGCTGGAAAAATTTGTAGGCGATGATTGCATCATTGCCTCAAATACTTCATCATTATCAATAGCTTCAATCGCGTCATCCCTACAAAAACCCGAACGTTGCATCGGGATTCACTTTTTCAATCCCGCACCTTTAATGAAATTGGTGGAGGTAATTCCAGCCATTCAGACTTCTGAAGAAACCTTAAATATTTCAGTAAAGACAATTAAGGATTGGGGAAAAACTGTTGCGGTAGCCAAAGACACGCCGGGATTTATTGTGAATCGGGTGGCGCGTCCTTTTTACGGCGAAGCACTTCGTATTTATGAGGAAGGAATTGCCTCATTTACTGAAATAGATTCTGCAATGAAAGAAATTGGCGGTTTTAGAATGGGCCCTTTTGAATTGATGGATTTTATTGGAAATGACGTAAATTATACCGTTACTGAAACCGTTTTTGAAGCATTTTACTTTGATCCACGCTATAAACCTTCATTCACCCAAAAGCGTTTTTCGGAAGCTGGGTATTTGGGAAGAAAAAGCGGAAAGGGATATTATGATTATTCTGAAAACGGAAAAATGTCAGTTCGAGCGCAGTCGAGAACGAATTCCGAACAAAAATTTTCTGCTGAAGCTATTTTCGAAAGAATTTTCATAATGCTAATAAACGAAGCTGCCGATGCGCTTTTTTGGAATATCGCTTCCGCAGAGGATATTGACAATGCAATGACAAAAGGTGTAAATTATCCAAAGGGCTTATTGGCTTGGGCAGATGAAAAAGGAATAGATTGGTGCATTAAAAAAATGGACGAACTTTACGAGGAATATCACGAAACTCGTTATCGTTGTTCGCCTTTATTAAGAAAGATGAATCGAGAAAATAAAACTTTCTTCTAAATGCTGGAAGCAAAAAAAATACCCGTAAAAATGCTCGGCCAAGATGCTTTCAGCCAATGGCTCGGCATTAAAATATTGGAAGTTGAAAAAGGCAGATGTAAGGTTGCAATGACCGTTCGGAAAGAAATGCTGAACAGCATGGACAAGGCTCACGGAGGCATTAGTTATTCACTTGCAGATACTGCATTCGGCTTTGCGGCAAATACCCACGGAAAGTTCGCTGTTTCCATCGAAACTTCAATAAATCATATCGAAGCTTTAAATGAAGGTGATTATTTAACGGCAGAATCCGTAATTGAAAAAGTAAATAACAAACTCGGTTTTAACATCGTTGAAGTAAAACGTGGCAATGAATTGGTGGCGCTTTTTAAGGGTGTTGTTTATAGAACGAGCAAGGACTGGGAGTGATTCAATTTAATAAAAAATCTAACAAAAACACTATAAATTATGAAATGGCAAGGTAGAAGACAAAGCGGCAACTTAGACGACAGACGGGGAATGAGTAAAGGCAAACTGGCCGCAGGTGGCGGGATAGTAGTAACTTTAATTGTGCTTGGGCTACAATTTTTCGGAGGCGAAACAGGGAAGCAACTGGCACCAATCGTGGAACAAATAGGCAATAGCCAGACCATGCAGCAGACACAGCAAAGAGAACTCACTGCTAAGGAAAAAGAAATGGGAAATTTTATGGCAACCGTTTTGGCAGATACAGAAGATGTTTGGGGTCAGATTTTTAGAGAAAATAATATAGGAGAATACGAAGATCCAACAATGGTTTTGTTTACTGATGCTGTTAGTACAGGTTGTGGAAATGCAAGCTCAGCTTCTGGGCCATTCTACTGTCCGGCTGATCACAAATTGTATATGGACTTGGCGTTTTTTGATGAGTTAAAAACACGTTTTGGAGCAAAGGGTGGCGATTTTGCCATCGCTTATGTAACAGCGCACGAAATAGGCCACCATGTGCAAACGCTGCTTGGGACCAATCAAAAAGTGAGTCAATTACAACGACAAACCAATAAAACAGAAGCCAATAAACTTTCCGTTGCATTGGAACTTCAAGCCGATTTTTACGCTGGTGTTTGGGCACATTATAATCAGGAATATTTGGAAGAAGGCGATATTGAGGAAGCATTGAGTGCGGCCAATGCAGTGGGTGATGATGCCATTCAAAAAAGAATGCAGGGTAGTGTTGTGCCAGATAGTTTTACCCACGGAAGCTCCGAACAGCGAATGAAGTGGTTTATGAGAGGTTATAAAACCGGCGATATAAAGCAGGGCGATACCTTTTCGGAAATTTTAAATTAGAATAAAACTTAGAATGAAAGACGCATATATAATTGACGGAATACGAACACCTATTGGAAGTTATCAGGGGACATTAAGTGCCGTCAGAACAGATGATTTGGCTGCTTTGGTGATTGCTGAAATAATAAAAAGAAACCCAAACATTCCCAAAGAAGCTTATGATGATGTTATTTTGGGATGCGCGAACCAAGCTGGTGAAGACAATAGAAATGTCGCTCGAATGGCTTCGCTTTTGGCGGGTCTTCCAGTAACTGTTCCGGGAGAAACCGTAAACAGACTTTGCAGCAGCGGACTTTCAGCAATTATTCAAGCAAACCGTGCGATAAAAGCTGGTGACGGTGATTTGTTTATTTCGGGCGGTGTTGAAAATATGACGCGTGGACCATACGTAATAGCAAAACCATCTTCCGCCTTCGGAACAGATTCCAAAATGTACGATTCCAGTTTCGGCTGGCGTTTTGTAAACCCAAAAATGGCCGAAATGTACGGCACGGATGGAATGGGAAATACTGCCGAAAATTTGGTCGAAAAGCACAACATTGATCGTGAAGACCAAGATGCCTTTGCATACCGTTCACAGATGAAAGCTGCAAAAGCCCAACAAAATGGGCGTTTGGCTAAGGAAATAGTTCCGGTGGAAATTCCACAGCGAAAAAAAGACCCAATTATTTTTAAGGATGATGAGTTCATTCGTCCCGAAACGACTAAGGAAGTTTTGGCGAAATTGCGTCCGGCATTCAAAAAAGATGGAAGCGTGACGGCAGGAAATTCTTCTGGGTTGAATGACGGCGCCGCCGCAACC
>JAGQYY010000010.1:21108-33338 GCA_020435825.1 Aequorivita sp. | reverse complement strand
CTGCTTTGGAACTTCAACTTCAACATAAAAGATTTGCGCTTATTACAATGTGCGTAGGTGTTGGCCAAGGTTATGCTGCAATTATTGAGCGAGTTTAATAAAATTGATTTTCGCTTAAATATGGATTACTGAAAAATTTAAAAATGGAAAAACTACATAATTACGTAACTGGACAATGGATTGAAGGAAAAGGAGAAGGTGTGCCGATGCACGATGCCATAACAGGCGAAGTCATTGCACTTTCTGATACAGAAGGACTGGATTTTGCTGAAATACTTCAATACGGAAGAACAAAAGGCGGCGAAGTTCTTCGAAAAATGACTTTTCAGGAGCGTGGGAATATGCTGAAAAAATTGGCACTCTACTTAGTTAAAAAGAAAGCCGATTTTTATGAAGTAAGTTATAGAACCGGCGCAACCAAAATTGATAGCTGGATCGATATCGAAGGTGGTTTCGGAAATTTATTTGCCAATGCTTCCCTTCGTAAATTGTTTCCAAATCAACCGTATCATGTTGAAGGTGAACCTATAGATCTTTCACGCGGTGGTCGTTTTATGGCGCATCATATTATGGTGCCAAAACGTGGCGTTGCAATTCATATAAACGCTTTTAATTTCCCGGTTTGGGGAATGTTGGAAAAGTGCGCCGTAAACTGGATGGCGGGTGTTCCTGCCGTTGTTAAACCAGCCACAAATACTTCTTTTTTAACTGAAGCTGTCGTTCGTGAAATTATTGCTTCAAAAATATTACCTGAAGGGGCTTTGCAACTTATTACAGGTTCGGCTAGAACTATTCTCGATAGCGTGGAATCTCAGGATGTTGTTACATTCACTGGTTCGGCGACAACAGGCCGAATGCTAAAAGCGCATAAAAAGATTATTGAAGAAGCTGTTCCTTTTACTATGGAGGCAGATAGTTTAAATGCTTCCGTTTTGGGGGAAGATGCCGTTCCCGGAACGCCTGAATTCGATCTTTTCATCAAAGAGGTCAGAAATGAAATGACAGTGAAGTGCGGCCAAAAATGTACCGCAATCCGTCGGGTAATTGTTCCGGAAAATTTAGTTGAAGATGTTCAAATTGCACTCGGAAACGCCCTTTCAAAAGTAACAATAGGCAACCCACGCTTAAAAGAAGTGGGAATGGGCTCTTTGGTGAGTTTGGATCAAGTGAAAGAAGTTAGGGTACGCGTTCAAGAATTGTCCAAAACCGCAAAGATTGTTTATGGCGATTTAGATAAAATTGATGTAATAGGGGCTGATGCTAAAAAAGGTGCTTTCTTGGCTCCAATTTTACTTCGCGAAGACAATCCGTTTAAAAATTTATCCGTTCATGAAACCGAAGCTTTTGGTCCTGTCAGTACCATTATGCCTTATAGGAATTTGGATGAAGCTATCACTTTGGCACAAATGGGGAAAGGCTCTTTGGTTTCTTCAATCGCAACTAATGATGACAAAATTGCAAAGGAATATGTAATTAACGCCGCTTCGCACCACGGAAGGATTTTAGTTTTAAACCGCGAAAGCGCAAAAGAAAGTACAGGTCACGGGTCGCCATTGCCAAGTTTGGTTCACGGAGGTCCGGGACGTGCCGGTGGTGGCGAGGAAATGGGCGGTGTGCGTGGTATAAAACATTATATGCAGCGTACCGCAATTCAAGGTTCGCCAACAACCTTAACAGAAATCACAGGGATTTACCAGGCCAACGCAAAATATAAAGAGGCGGAACAACATCCGTTTAAATATCATTGGGAAGACATTGAGCCGGGAATGTCGCTGAAAACGCATAATCGGACGCTTACCGATACAGACATTATCAATTTCGCCAATCTCACTTGGGATCATTTTTACGCGCATACGGATATTACATCGCTGGACGGAAGTATTTTTGAAAAGCGAACCGCCCATGGGTATTTTATAATTTCTGCGGCGGCGGGACTTTTCGTCTATCCGAATAAAGGTCCGGTTGCGGCAAATTATGGTTTGGAAGATTGCAGATTCTTGCGGCCACTGTACCATAATGACACTATTTATGTACGCCTAACCTGCAAACAAAAAATAGATCGCGACGTTGCTTCCGCTGAACATCCAAGTGGAATTGTGAAATGGTTTGTTGAGGTTTTTGATACTGAGGATGAGTTGGTGGCGGTTGCAACTATTTTAACAATGGTTCAGAAAAAACAGGAGACTTTTGTTGAAATGACCGATGAAAAAATCGAGGAGCTTTTAAACAAGCTAACCGAGGATAATAACCCAAAATGGGGAATAATGACACCGCAGCATATGCTGGAACATTTGGAGTACACCTATAAAATAGCTTCGGGAAAAATTCAGGATTTTGAAGTGGCTACGCCCGAAAAGATTTTGGAAAAAGTACATGCAAGTCTTTATAACTATGATAAATTTCCGCGAAACACAAATTTCCCACAATTGGAAAAAAATTCTTTGGATGAATTAAAACATCCTGATTTAGCGACCGCTAAAGAGAAATTTCTTGAAGAACGGGAAGCTTATAAAAACTATTTCAAAGAAAATCCGGATGCCAAATTGAACAATCTGGTTTTTGGTGAAATGAATCGTTACGAGTGGTATTTGTTAGAGCGGAAGCATTTGAACCACCACTTTGAACAATTCGGATTAATATAAATTTTAAAAATAGAAACATGTCTGAACCATACGTTCATATAAATACTAAAAACGAAATTGCAACCATTGAATTTTTTCACCCAGCACACAATAGTTTGCCAGGAGATTTATTGGCAAAACTTACAAATACAATCACCGAAGCTGGAAATAATGATGAAGTGAAAGTAATAATCCTGAAAAGCGGCGGCGACCGAACTTTTTGCGCGGGAGCGAGTTTTAATGAACTCATAAATATCAACGATGCCGAAACCGGAAAAGTCTTTTTCAGTGGTTTTGCGAATGTGATAAACGCAATGCGTAAATGCCCAAAATTCATCATTGGCAGGATTCAAGGGAAAACTGTGGGTGGCGGTGTTGGCGTTGCTTCGGCTACGGATTTTTGTATGGCTACAAAGTTTGCCGCAATTAAATTGAGCGAATTGAATGTAGGAATTGGTCCATTTGTGGTCGGTCCCGCCGTTGAACGCAAACTGGGTCTGAGCGCTATGAGCCAAATAGCCATTGATGCCAATTCTTTTTACGAAGCCGAATGGGCGCGCCAAAAAGGCTTGTACACTCAGGTTTTTGATACTTTGGAAGAATTGGACGAAGCTGTTCAGAAATTTGCTGAAAATCTGTGCAGCTACAATCCTGAGGCGATGAAAGAGATGAAAAAAGTATTTTGGAGCGGAACGGAAGATTGGGATAATCTTTTGGCGGAAAGAGCAGTGATTTCAGGGAGATTGGTACTTTCAGAATTTACAAAAGAGAAATTAAAAAGCTTTAGTTGAATTAATAAGGGATAAAAGGATAAAAAGACGAAAGGACTGAAGTGATATGTCGTTAAAGCATAATTTTAGAAAATTGGCTATTTGGCAGGAAGCAAGAAAGCTCGTTAGTGAAACTTATTTGATAACTTCAAAATTTCCAAAATCTGAAATTTACGGACTTTCAAATCAGTTGCAACGATGTGCGGTTTCTATTGCCTCCAATATCGCAGAAGGTTCGGCAAGGAATTCCGATAAGCATTTTGTTCAATATTTGGAAACAGCACTGGGATCGACTTTTGAGTGGGAAACACAGTTAATCTGTGCTAATGATTTAAAATATATTGATGATTTGGTATTTGATAGAAATCTGCATACAATACAAAAATTGCTAGCAATGATATCAAATTTCAAAAACACATTAAACTAAATGTCCTTTAATCCTTTTCGTCAATTTATCTTTTTGTCATATAATTTAATAGAATGATTTACAGTTTCAAAGGCCATATTCCAGTAATTCACGAAAGCAGCTTTGTTCACCCTTTGGCGGCTGTTACTGGCAATGTGATCATTGGGAAAAATTGCTATATCGGTCCCGGTGCGGCAATTCGCGGCGATTGGGGTGAAATAATCCTAGAAGATGGCGTGAATGTGCAGGAAAACTGTACCGTACATATGTTTCCGGGGAAAAGTATTGTGCTGAAAGAAAGTGCACATGTTGGTCACGGCGCCATAATTCATGGCGCAAATTTGGGCAGAAATTGCTTGATCGGGATGAACAGCGTAATTATGGACGATGCCGAAATTGGTGATGAATGCATCGTTGGCGCCATGAGTTTTGTAAAAGCTGAAGAAAAATTTCCAAGGCGTAAATTAATTGTCGGTAATCCAGCAAAAGCCATCAAAGACATTTCAGATGAAATGATTGCTTGGAAAACCGCCGGAACGCGACTTTATCAGCAGTTGCCCACAGATTGCCACGAAAGTTTACGGGAAGTGAAGCCATTGCGGGAAATTCCGAAGAATAGACCAAAACAGGAAGATTTTTATAAAACTATTTCTGAATTCAGAAAAGAGAAAAAAGAGTAAAGACAACTATGTCGAAATTAGAATTAAAAATGCCCAAAATGGGCGAATAATTCCTGTGAAGGCAGGAATCTGAAACCATGAAATCGTGAACCTGTGGTATGTTTATATTATGACAAACAAAGCTAACGGCGTTTTGTACGTAGGCTGTACCAACAATATTGAAGAAAGAGTTAAAGAACATAAATTGAAAATTTATCCAACTAGTTTCACGGCGAAATATAATTGTGATAAATTAATTTATTTTGAAGAATATAATGAAGGGATTATTGCTTCCAAAATAGAATTGCAATTAAAGAAATGGAAACGGAATTGGAAGATTAAACTAATTGAAGATATGAATCCAAGTTGGTCTGATTTGAGTATGAATTGGAACTTAAACTTTAATAAACTTAGAAATGAGTGACGAGAAGAGATTCCTGCCTTCGCAGGAATTTAAAATGCCCAAAATGGGCGAAAGCATATCAGAAGGAACCATCATCAATTGGCTCATAAACGAAGGAGATTCTTTTGAAGAAGGCGATATTCTTTTAGAAGTTGCAACCGATAAAGTGGATAATGAAGTTCCAGCGCCAGCTTCCGGAAAAATGCTTGAGCATAAATTTAAAGCTAAAGATGTTGTGCCCGTAGGGGAAGTGATTGCCATTTTGGAGCTTTCTGAGAATGCAAAATCCGAAGAAAAAGATTCTAAATCACCCACTGTTTCTGAAGAAAGACCAAAAGGGAAAATTTCAACTTCAAATTTAAGTCAAAGAATGGCTCCCCTCCCTTCGGGAGGGGCTGGGGCTGGGCATTTCATTTCACCCTTAGTCGATAGTATTGCGCGTAAAAACCACATCAGTTACGAAGAACTCGCCCGAATTCCAGGAACGGGAAAAGACGGTCGTTTGCGGAAAAGTGATGTTTCAAACTATATTGAAAATGGACGTCCGTTTCAGTTTGCACAAGCAGTTCCGGAAGTTTCAGGATTTCAGATTCCCGATTTGAAATTCGACAAAGGAAAGGGCAAAATTGTGGAAATGGACCGGATGCGCCAAATGATTGCGGACCATATGGTTTTCAGCAAGCATACTTCGCCGCACGTAACCGCTTATGTGGAAGCAGACTTGACCGAAATGGTAAACTGGCGCAACAAAAACAAAGATGCTTTTCAGAAAAAATACAATGAAAAACTTACGTTTACCCCGTTATTTATTGAATGTGTAGCGAAAGCGATAGCAGATTTCCCAATGATAAATTCAACGTTGGATGGGACCAATATTATAGTAAAAGACGAAATTAATATCGGGATGGCGACTGCGCTTCCCTCGGGAAATTTGATTGTGCCTGTGGTAAAAAATGCCGACAAAAAAGATTTGAAAGAACTGGCTAAAGCCACCAATGATTTAGTTGGAAAATCCCGTGATAATAAGTTGAAAGCAGACGAAACCAAAGGAAGTACATTTACAATAAGTAATGTTGGTACTTTCGGGAGTTTGATGGGGACACCAATTATCAATCAACCCGAAGCCGCAATTCTCGCAACTGGAATTATAAAAAAACGTGCTGAAGTGATGGAACGAAAAGAAGGTGATACTATTGAAATTAGACAGATGATGTACCTATCTCTTTCTTTCGACCATCGTATTGTAGATGGTTATTTGGCGGGTTCGTTTTTACGAAGAATAGCCGATTATATGGAAAAGTTTGATTCCAAAAGAAAAATTTAAAAATTTCTGGTCGAGCACAGTCGAGACCTCACTAACACTAAATAAGTGAATATTTCAAAAGATATATTGAAAAAAGCCTTCAAAAACCTCGTTACTGCTAAGGCAATGACCGAGATTTATGAGGAAAATTTTAAAGTAATTTCAAAATATGTACACGCAACTTCGCGAGGGCACGAAGTAATCCAGACTGCTGTAGGAATGCAGCTTTTGCCGCAGGATTATGCTTTTCCATATTATCGAGATGATTCTTTGTTATTGGCAATCGGGATGAAGCCCTATGAGTTGATGCTTCAGGTTTTGGCGAAAAAGGACGACCCATTTTCCGGTGGTAGGACTTATTACAGCCACCCAAGTTTGAAGGATGATGACAAACCAAAGATTCCCCACCAAAGTTCAGCTACGGGTATGCAGGCTATTCCAGCGACTGGCGCAGCGATGGGATTTTGGTATAAAGAAACCTTCGGCTCCGCTCAGGTTCCGATTGATTGGTCGCCGAGCGGAGCCGAGGCACCAATAGTAGTTTGCTCATTAGGCGATGCTTCGGTTACTGAAGGCGAAATCGCCGAAGCTTTTCAAATGGCGGCTTTAAAACAATTGCCCATTTTATATTTGGTACAGGATAACGGTTGGGATATTTCTGCGAATGCAGCGGAAACCCGAGCGCAAAATGCTTTTGAATACGCTGCAGGTTTTCACGGTTTGGAAGCTGTTTCAATTGATGGAACTGATTTTGAAGAAAGTTATAAGACCATTCAAGATGTAATTTCAAAAATAAGGAAAGAGCGCAGACCGTTTTTGGTTCACGCTAAAATTCCGCTTTTGAATCATCATACTTCTGGTGTTCGTATGGAGTTTTATCGCGATGATTTGGAAGAAGCAAGAAGTCGCGATCCGTATCCGAAGTTGAAGAAATTATTGTTGGAAAATGGTTTTTCGGAAAAAGATTTAAATGAAATTGAGGCTTCTGCCTATGCTGAAGTAACAAAAGCCTTGACAAAAGCTTTAAAAGCAGAAGATCCAAGGCCAGAGGATTTATTTACCCACGATTTTGCACCCACAGAAATTACAGAAGAAGTAGGCGAGCGTTCTCCAAAAGGTGGCGAAAAAGTGGTAATGGTAGATTGTGCACTTTTTGCCATTGAAGAACTGATGGCGAAGCACAAAGAATGTTTGCTTTATGGACAGGATGTTGGGGGGCGTTTAGGTGGAGTTTTCCGCGAAGCAGCTACTTTGGCACAAAAGTTTGGCGACAATCGTGTTTTTAATACGCCAATTCAGGAAGCATTTATTGTTGGAAGTACCGTTGGAATGAGCGCCGTTGGCTTGAAACCCATAGTTGAGGTTCAGTTTGCGGATTATATTTGGCCTGGACTTAACCAACTTTTTACCGAAGTTTCTCGAAGCTGTTATCTTTCCAATGGAAAATGGCCCGTTTCTATGATTTTACGTGTTCCGATTGGTGCTTACGGAAGTGGCGGGCCGTATCATTCCTCTTCAGTAGAGAGTGTTGTTACAAACATTCGCGGATTAAAGATTGCTTATCCAAGCAACGGTGCCGATTTAAAGGGATTGCTGAAAGCCGCTTATTACGATCCAAATCCGGTTGTTATTTTTGAGCACAAGGGTTTGTATTGGAGCAAAGTGAAAGGGACCAAAGGTGCGACTTCGTTAATGCCTGATGCTGATTACATTTTACCCTTCGGAAAAGCTTGGGTCTTGCAGGAAATTTGGAAACAGGAAGAAGAGGAAACACTTTCAATTATTACCTACGGAATGGGCGTGCATTGGGCGATGAACGCTTCCGAAGAACTTGGAATGCAGGATAAAATTGAAGTAGTGGATCTTCGGACCCTTCATCCTTTGGATTATGAAACCGTTTTCAAAAGCGTAAAAAAATGCGGAAAGTGTCTTGTTGTAACCGAGGAACCTTCAGAAAATGGTTTTTCGCGTGGTTTGCAGGGAAGAATCCAAGAGGAATGTTTTCAACAGTTAGATGCTCCTGTAATGCTTATTGGCTCTGAAAATATGCCTGCAATTCCTTTGAATTCCACTCTAGAGGAAACGATGATTCCTTCCACGGCAAAAGTAAAACAGAAAATTTTGGATGTTTTGAACTATTGATTTTCCGTACCTTGTGTTTCCGAAAAATAGAATTCTATGGTTTTTCGAATTTTTTTATTCTTAATTTTTGTGCAATCAGCTTATGCGCAGAGCAATATTTCTGTGTTGGTGGATAGTCTTGCGCAGACTTCTTCTGAAAACGAAAAATCCAGAATCAGTATTGAAATTGCCTCAAAATTGGCAATCGCCGATTGGAACCGTGCACTTCGGTATATGGATATTGCAAAGGAAAGTGCGCAAAATTCCGGGTCTGATAAAACGGTCGCCGATTTTTATAGGAATCTGGGAGACATCTATCTTGACAAGGATGCATTGGATATTGCACTGGAACACTATTTAAAAGCCTACCATTTTTACGAAACAAAACCCGCTTCGGAAAGATATAAACTGGAAAACAGCCTTGCCATAATCTATGCCCGGACCGATAAGGAGGAAAAGGCGCTGCATTTCTTTAAAAAAGTGCTCGATTACCAAAAGCAGCAGAGCGACACCGCAACCCTGGCACGAATCCTTAACAATGTGGGGAGTTTTTATTTAGAGAAAAAAGTAGATTCCGCCGTGGCCTATTTTACCGAATCGCTCCAGCTTTCCGAAAGTATTTCGGATCCCGATTTGAAGATGTTCCTTCACGCCAATCTCGCCCGATGTTATGTATTGAAAGATAGCCCAAATTTGGCTAAACGATATTTTAACAAAGCACTCATCGATGTTGAAAATGGTGCTAATTCCCGAGGCGCAGCTTGGTTTTACAATGAATTTTCAGAATTTTATCAAAAGAACGACATCCCTGATTCCTCAATCTATTATGCCCAAAAAGCAGTAGCTATTTTGGACAGCGTTGCACCCTTTGGTTTTGAGCAGCAGCGTGCTGTTGGGCTTCTTTATAAGGGATATATTGCCCAAGGCAAATTTGAAAAAGCTTCTGCCTTTTTTGAAAAATATTCGGCAATTGGCGATACATTGAATCTGGAGGATAAGCGCGTAAACCTCGAAAAATTGCTAATTGCTGAAGAATACCGTAACAAGGAAAAAATAAGGGAGCTTGAGGAAAGCAAAAAACAATCGCGCAATTACATCATTTTATTGGGTCTGTTGGCTATTTTGTTGGTTTTGGGAATGTTGCTGTATCGCTTTAGAAATAAATTGAAAAGGGCGAACCTTGAAAAACAGCTTGCTACTGCAAAAGAAATGGAGCTAAATACAAACCTACAACTGAAAAACAAAGAATTGATAGGAAAGGCAATGGTGGAAATGCACCGCACCGAGATTATCGAGGATATTTTAAACGATTTAAAGGAAATAAAACGAAAGGCGGCCAAAAAGGAAACGCAAAACGCAATCGATTATATTTTAAAGCGTTTAAAACGCGATACTTCCAGCAATATATGGGACGAATTTGAACTGCGTTTTGAACAGGTTCATGAATCGTTTTACAAAAATCTTTCTGAAAAACACCCAAATTTAACTTCACGCGATAAACGGCTTTGCGCTCTTTTAAAGTTGAACCTCACCTCAAAAGAAATTGCGCAGATTACCGGACAGTCTTCAAAATCGGTGGAAAATGCACGAACACGGCTTCGGAAAAAGTTGGATATTACCAATTCCCATACCGATCTTTCGGTATATATGTCCAGCTTCGGATAAATAATTTTCAAAATAATATATTAATAAATAATTGAAAACCAATTTTTTAAATGAAATTGAGTGCTAATGCTATGGTCGGTTTTTACCTGTGAGTGTTTTTGATAGGGCAAAAAATTATGTGCAAGTAAAGTCGGCATATACTTTTGGAAAAGTTTTATAACTAAAGCTATTGCAATGAAAATTAAACCAACTGAAAAAACCAACTTGGAGAAACTGTTGGAAAACAATAAGGACAAAAAAAATGCTTTAAAAAAGATGATTCTAGAATTTGATAAAAAAGGTTTCACAACTAAAATTTCAAATAAAAATTAAAATAATAATGAAGGCTATTTTTACTATTATCTGTTTTTTAACAATGTTTGTAGCTTCTGCGCAATGGACAACTGATACAGATTTAAACACACTTGTTGCTGAATCAGGAGAACTGGACGTTCATGCTAAAGGGACTTCAGACGGACAAACCTTCGTAGTATATTGGAAGAATGTCGGTCCGCCAACCAACATTGAACTTCGCATGCAAGTTATGGATGCTGACGGTAATCAAACATTGGGCAACGATGGAATGTTAGTGAGTGATCAAATACCTATGAGCACTTCTACTGTAATTATGTCTACAATTGTTGATGCAGATGATAACCTTTATATAGGTGTAACAGGAACAGCTGGTGGGGATCCCGCGTATGTATTTAAAATGGACTCTGGAGGAAACTATTTATGGGGGTCAAACGGTGTAAACGTTGGCAGCGGAAATGTAGTTACTGTTTTGCCGCTATCTGCAGGAGGAGCCATCGTTAGTTGGCTTTCTAGCTCAGGTGCTGTTATGCAAAAATACGATGCAAGTGGCACTGCAGTATGGCCTGATACGCAACCCATTACTACTGGTTCTGGTGTTACATCTCCTGGTAATTTCTTTGAAATTTCTGCTGGCGAATACATTGCCGTTTTCCATAAATTGTTAAGCGGAATAAACTCATTACTCTATGCACAGCGATATGATGCTGATGGAAATCCAGTTTGGGCAAATGCAATTCAAATTTCAGACCGAGCTACCGCTTTTATTCGTTCCTATACAGGACTGCAGGATGGCGATGTGGTTTATATGGGATATTTTGCTTCAGCTGGAACCCGTTTTGATTCATATTTGCAGCGAATAAATCCTGACGGAACTTTGCCTTGGGGTATCAACGGATCCGATTTTGATACAAATGAAACCAATTATGAAATGGATACTGAAATTGCATTTCAAACAGGTTCACAATATATTTGGTCTATAGCTACCTATACAGATAATACACAAAATCAAAAAGGCGAATATGTTCAAAAGTTTGATAAAGATACAGGTGCGCGAGAATTTACAGATACAGCAAAAAATATTTATCCCTTAGGATCAGATAAAGTTCATTCTGGAGCTTTGAGGCTTCTTGGCAATAGCCCATTATTTATTTTAAAAGATGGGTTTGACAATGGAGTTTCACCTGTTACATTACACGCTTTATATCTTGATGACAATGGTGATTTTGGCTGGCCTGAAGAAACCAGACCTGTTGCTACTTTTTCTGCTTCAAAAAGCCGAATTCAATTTACGTCAGAAGGGGCTGGGCAAAATGTAGCGGTTTTTGCTGAAGACAAAGGAACTGGCATGAAAATATACGCTCAAAATGTTGAAGATAGTACGGTAGGAATAGAAGAGTTTTCAAACGATTCAATATTTTTCGCGAACCCTGTAAAAAATGAAATGCTTTTAAAAAGCAACTCTTCTATTGAAGCATTTTCAATATTCAATATTTTGGGGCAACAACTTTTTAGCGCTAAATATATTGGAGAAAAAACAATAAGCATAGATACCCAAAGTTGGACCTCAGGAATTTATTTTATGAATGTTTCTACAAAGGAAGGAATTAAGAAAGGAATAAAAATAGTAAAACAATAACCTATACATATCCCCAATTTTTGAAGGAGCCTTCCCGTTCGTTTTTAGGGAAGGCTCTTTTTTTTAATTATTTCTTAATACCTCAATTTTTTGATTCTTTTACTTTTTCATAGCTCCCGGAGGGTACTCTGCCAAAATTTTAGAAACTATTTCACGAATACGTTCTTCCTTTTTTTCCATATTGCTAGTTACTAAATCTGCACTACCCATTCCTTGCCAAACTAAATTATTTGTTTTAGCATCAATCAAATCGATATATAGGGTGCCTTCAGTGGAACGGGAAACATTACTGCCACCATAATATCCGCCGTAATACCAAGGGCTCCAGCCCCAACCCATGCCAAAATTGTTA
>JAGQYY010000010.1:0-21010 GCA_020435825.1 Aequorivita sp. | reverse complement strand
GAGGTCGCTAATTTCAGCTTTGTCAATTCCCGGTTTAAAAAAGGCGAAGGAATTGTACTGATTAAAATTCACTTCTTTGTCAAAATCCGTTGCCACACGAACAGTGGAGCAGGAAGCGAAAACAAAAAGGAATAACAGCGGTAAAAATTTAAGTGCTTTCATAAGTTTTATTTTTTATTTGAATAAGTTATCATCAACAAAATTTGGAAGCGTAACCTTTAATTGCGGATTGTTTTCCATCGCGCGTTTTATAGCGAAAACAGCTTCGTCATTTCGTGCCCAACTGCGTCTTGCGATTCCATTATTCACATCCCAGAAAAGCATATTTTCCAAACGTCGTTGCGCATCTGCACTACCATCAAGAACCATTCCGAAACCACCGTTTATTACTTCACCCCAACCTACGCCACCGCCGTTGTGGATACTTACCCAAGTTGCGCCACGAAAACTATCGCCAATTACGTTTTGGATGGCCATATCTGCCGTAAAACGACTGCCGTCATAAATATTTGAGGTTTCACGATATGGTGAATCGGTTCCCGAAACATCGTGATGGTCACGCCCCAAAACTATAGGGCCAATTTTTCCCTCGGAAATAGCTCTGTTGAAAGCCGAAGCAATCTGCACGCGCCCGTCAGAATCTGCATAAAGTATGCGTGCCTGTGAACCAACAACCAATTTATTTTCCTGCGCACCTTTTATCCAAGTGATGTTATCCTGCATCTGTTGCTGGATTTCCATTGGCGAATTTTTCATCAGTTCTTCCAAAACCTTGCAAGCAATTTCATCGGTCTTTTGAAGATCTTCAGGTTTTCCGGAAGCGCAAACCCAGCGAAATGGTCCAAAACCATAATCAAAACACATAGGTCCCATAATGTCTTGAACGTAGGATGGATAGGCCCATCCCCCTGCCCCTTCCCCAAGGGAAGGGGAGTTTGTCATTTTTCCATCTATATCTTTATAAATATCAGCTCCGGCACGTGAGGCTTCCAAAAGAAAGGCATTGCCGTAATCAAAAAAATACGTGCCTTTTGCTGTGTGCTTGTTGATGGCTTCCACTTGACGGCGTAAACTTTTTTGCACTTCTTTTTTGAATTGCTCCGGATTGTTGGCCATCATCCCGTTGGCTTCTTCGTAGGTTAATCCAACAGGATAATAACCGCCGGCCCAGGGATTGTGAAGCGATGTTTGGTCGCTTCCCAAATCAATATGGATATTATCTTCTGCAAACTTTTCCCAGACTTCAACCACATTTCCGTCGTAGGCGATAGATACGGTCTCTTTTTTTGAAGTTGCTTCTTTTACTCGTTTTGAAAGCGTATCCAAATCTGAAATTACTTCGTCCACCCAATCTTGGCTGTGCCTGGTTTCGGTAGCTTTTTTGTTCACTTCGGCGCACACCGTTACACAGCCAGCAATGTTTCCGGCTTTGGGTTGTGCGCCGCTCATTCCGCCAAGGCCAGAAGTTACAAAAAGACCGCCTTTGGGTTCTTTTTTAATTTTCCGGAAACCATTCAAAACCGTAATCGTGGTTCCGTGCACAATTCCCTGCGGGCCAATGTACATATAGCTTCCGGCGGTCATCTGGCCATATTGGGTTACGCCCAGTGCATTGAATTTTTCCCAGTCGTCTGGTTTTGAATAGTTGGGAATCATCATGCCGTTGGTCACGACCACTCTCGGGGCATCTTTATGTGAAGGGAACAAACCGAGCGGATGGCCGGAATACATAACCAATGTTTGCTCATCGGTCATTTCAGAAAGATATTTCATCACTAAGAGATACTGTGCCCAATTTTGAAATACCGCGCCATTTCCACCGTAGGTAATCAATTCATGCGGGTGCTGTGCCACGGCATAATCCAAGTTGTTTTGGATCATCAACATAATTGCTTTGGCTTGCTGGGATTTACCTGGATATTCGTCAATGGGACGAGCGTACATTTTATAATCCGGACGCAGGCGGTACATATAAATCCGTCCGTATTTTTCAAGTTCCCCACGAAACTCGGGCAGGAGCGTGGCGTGATGTTTTGGCTCAAAATAACGAAGTGCATTGCGCAAAGCAAGTTCCTTTTCGTCTTTTGAAAGAATTTCCTTTCGTTTAGGCGCGTGGTTTATGGATGGATCGTAAGGCTTTTTTTCGGGTAAAACAGAAGGGATTCCTTGTTGTATTTGTTCTTTAAAAGTCATTTTCTAAAAATATTTTTTCATTTATGCTTCCCGGTTTTTTTGTCTGTCCTGAGCGAAGTTAAAGGGTTAAAACCGTACGGGCAATGGCGGCAACCGCTCTCGCAGCAATAGCCACGCTTTAAATGGTATTGCTCCGTAAAACATTTATAGCCTTCGGGCGTAAGGTAATAATCGCCTTCTTCGAGTTCTATTTTTTTCTTTGGGAAAAGCATTATGCAAAAGTACGGATTTCAACACTGAAATTTTTAAAATTGAACCAAATCCAATGTTTCGATATTTAAGGATTAAATTTGCAAAACCAATTCCGAAGAAATGACACAACACAAAGCCGGATTCGTAAATATTATTGGAAACCCAAACGTGGGCAAAAGCACGCTCATGAATGCTTTTGTGGGCGAGCGACTTTCTATCATTACTTCCAAAGCGCAGACAACGCGCCACCGTATTTTGGGAATCGTGAATGGTGACCATTTTCAGGTATTGTTGAGTGATACACCCGGTATTATAAAACCTGCGTACCAACTACAGGAAAGTATGATGGAGTTTGTGAAATCTGCTTTTGAGGATGCCGATATTTTGCTGTATTTGGTTGAATTGGGCGAAAAGGAACTGAAGGATGAGGAATTTTTCAGAAAAATTACAAATGCTAAAATCCCCGTTTTACTTCTTATCAATAAAATTGACAAAGGCAATGAAGAATTGCTTTCAGAATCTTTAAAAATGTGGCAGGAAAAAGTGCCGAATGCCGAAATTTTTGCTATTTCGGCATTACAGAATTTTGGGGTGCCCGAAGTTTTCGATCGCATAATCGAATTGTTGCCGGAATCGCCGCCGTTTTATCCAAAGGATCAATTGACCGATAAACCCGAGCGATTTTTTGTAAACGAGGCCATTCGCGAAAAAATATTGATGCACTACAAAAAGGAAATCCCCTATTCCGTAGAAATTGATACCGAGGAGTTTTTTGAGGATGAAAACATTATCCGCATCCGCAGCGTGATTATGGTTGAGCGCGAAACGCAAAAAGGAATCATTATCGGGCACAAAGGTTCGGCTTTAAAACGGGTTGGGACAGAAGCCCGAAAGGATTTGGAAAAATTCTTCGGAAAGCAAATCCATCTCGAACTTTATGTAAAAGTGAATAAAGACTGGCGCAGCAACGAACGGCAGTTGCGCAGGTTTGGCTACAATCAATAATGGATTATGATTCAATCGTTTCCTGCATAAAGTCATAAAGCTCCCGCATTCCCGATTTTCCTTTTTTCTTTCCAACGCGGCCCGCAACGTAGAGTAAAACCCAGGTTAGGACTAATATAATCGAGATTCCAATTTGAAGCCCTATGGAATTGCCAAGATTATAATTTGAATACAGCCACGTCAAATTCACCATAAAAAGTATTCCCACGGCTACGTGCAGAAACATAAACATAGTCCAAACGGTAGGATTGGGCCCAAAAAAACCGTGGAGCGAACATTTGTTTTCTGAAATTTCAGATAGTTCCAAATGCAATTGTGGCGACCAAAAGTGTTGTTGGTTTTTTGGCAATTTTATAAAAACATGGTCGTCCACACAGGAAATGATAAATATATTTTGATCTTTTTTTGCTTTCGAAAATTTTGTAAGCAATTGCGAACAAGGTTGTTCAAGTTCCATTTGGAAACGCGGGCGTAAAACTATTTCATTCGAAAGCATTCTTAACTTATTTAAGTTTAAAGCGGTTAAAATAGTATTTTTTCTGCCAACTAAAAGCTATTTTTGCACCCTAAAATATAGATTATGAGCATTGTTGCCGTTGTAGGAAGACCAAATGTAGGGAAATCCACTTTTTTTAACAGATTGATTCAGCGAAGGGAAGCTATTGTTGATGCAGTGAGTGGCGTTACGCGTGACCGTCACTATGGGAAAAGTGATTGGAACGGAAAAGAATTTTCCTTGATTGATACCGGAGGCTATGTAAAGGGAAGCGACGATGTTTTTGAGGCTGAAATTGACAAACAGGTTGAATTGGCAATTGATGAAGCGGATGCAATAATATTTATGGTCGATGTAGAAAGCGGCGTTACCGGAATGGACCAAGAAGTAGCAAAACTGCTTCGCCGTTCCAAAAAGCCTATTTTTTTGGCAATCAATAAAGTTGATGCAGCATCACGGGTAAACGATGCTTTGGAGTTTTATTCTTTAGGTTTTGAAAACCAATATAATATTTCCAGTATAAATGGCAGCGGAACAGGTGATTTGTTAGACGATTTGGTAAAAGCTTTGCCCGAGCGTGAGGAAAATAACGACGATGAATTGCCTCGTTTTGCCGTGGTTGGCCGTCCGAATGCCGGGAAATCTTCCTTTATTAATGCGTTGATTGGTCAAGATAGGTATATTGTTACGGACATTGCGGGAACAACACGTGATAGTATTGATACAAAATACAACCGTTTTGGATTTGAGTTCAATTTGGTTGATACTGCTGGAATCCGCAAAAAAAGCAAGGTAAAGGAAGATTTGGAATTCTATTCCGTAATGCGAAGTGTTCGTGCCATTGAACATTGCGATGTGATCATTTTAGTTTTTGACGCCACCCGTGGTTTTGACGGGCAGGTGGAAAATATTTTTTGGCTGGCACAACGAAACAACAAAGGAATTGTGATACTTGCCAACAAGTGGGATTTGGTAGAAGACAAGGAAAGCAGCAGCGTGAAGGATTATGAAAAGTACATCCGTCAGCAAATTGAACCTTTTGTGGATGTACCGATTGTTTTTATCTCTGCGCTTACAAAACAACGTATTTATAAGGCTATTGAAACTGCCGTTGCGGTTTATGAAAACCGAAGCAAAAAAATAAAAACGAGTGAGTTGAACGAAGTGATGCTTCCCATAATTCAGGCATATCCGCCGCCAGCTTATAAAGCTAAATACGTGAAAATAAAATTCTGTACACAACTGCCTACGCCATACCCAAGTTTTGCTTTTTTCTGTAATTTACCTCAGTATGTGAAAGATCCCTATAAGCGTTTTATTGAGAATAAACTTAGGGAGAACTTTGATTTTTCGGGAGTTCCGATAACGGTTTATTTTAGGAAAAAGTAATTAGGTTTTCAGTACCGGTATTACCAACCTCCACTGGCCCCGCCGCCACCAAAGCCGCCACCGCCGAAACCGCCGCCAAAGCCACCTCCGCCGCCAAAACTTCCGCCACCTCCAAAGCTTCCGCCGCCGCCGCCAAAACCTCCGCGGCCAAGACTGCTGAGCACGATAATGTCCAGCAAGCTTCCGCCGCCGCCTTTTCCGCCCTTGCCTCCTTTGCGGATTAAAGCAAGTATAATGATGATAAATATAAAGATGAGGAAAAACGGAATTGGAGTTCCATCATTTTTTCCAAAATCACGATCTTCCTTAAATTCCCCATTCAATGCGGCAAAAATGGCATCGCTGCCTTGGTCGAGGCCGGCGTAATAATTTCCTTCTTTAAACTGGGGAATCATTATCCGGTTGATGATGCGCTCGGCCATTAAATCGGTCATTCTATATTCAATGCCGTAGCCCGTATTTATATCTACTTTTCGGTCGTCCCTTGCAAGTGTAATTACAATGCCATTGTCCTCGCCGCTTTGGCCAATGCCCCATTTCTGGCCCCATTCCGCACCGAGCATTGATATATCCTCCCCGTTAGTGGAACCAATAATGATACAAACAATCTGTGTGGAAGTGGAATCGGCATAGCGGATTAACTTGCTTTCCAACGCAGTTTTTTGCGAGGGAGTAAGCAGGTTTATATAATCATAAACTGAAGTCTGTTTTTCAGGTTTTGGTGGAATTTCATACTGAGCCGAAACACTTTCAGACAAAAATGCAATGGCAATTAAAACAAATAGAATTTTATATTTCAGAAGAAATTGTTTCATTAATAATTTTTACTGCAAACTTTCACTGCCGACTGAATACTTAAAAATCAACCTACAGAAATATCATCGGGAAGTTCGTTTTTATCGTCTTTCTTGTAAGGGAAATGTTTTTTCAACTGTTCGCCAGCCTTCAAAATTCCTTCTACCAAACCTTGTTTTATATTGCCATTTTTAAAATGGTTGATGATAACATCTTTGGTCTCTTCCCAAAAATTCTGGCCCACGATATCGTTTATGCCTTTATCTCCCATAATTACCAGTGTTCGGTCTTCAACGGCAACATAGATTAGCACGCCGTTGCTTTCTTTGGTATTGTCCATATTGAGCATATCAAAAACTTCCGCAGCCCGGTCAAAGGCGTCAATAGGTTCGTTTGGTTCTTCAGCCGAGATGGAAGTGGGCTCTAAATGAACCCGAATCTCTCCCGAAGTGTTTTTTTCAGCGATGCGAATGGCTTCAATTATAGCGGTTTCTTCTTCCGGAGTAAGAAAATCTTCAACTTTAGACATTTTTTTTAGACTTGAGATATTAGACTTGAGATGTTAGACATTAGATTTGAGACTTGAGATTTTGAAATTTTATTAAAAGAAACTATTCTCTTCTCTTGTCTCAAATCTAAAATCTCCTATCTTTTTAGTTTTCTTTTCCTAAGTCATCAAAATTTACTTGGGGTGCTTTTTCAGAGCCTGCATCTGCCTTGAAATATGCTTTTTCGTGGAAGCCCAATATGCCTGCGAAAAGTTTCGTTGGGAATTGATTTACTTTAGTATTAAACTCACGAGCGCTGTCATTGAACCTATTGCGTTCCACATTTATACGGTTTTCAGTGCGTTCCAATTCATTGATCAATTCCTTGAAATTTTCATTCGCCTTTAAATCTGGATATCTTTCAAAAACGGCCAATAAACGTGAAAGAGCAGAGGTAACACCTGCTTGTGCTTGTTGATATTGTGCCAATTGTTCTGGGGTAATATTTGAAGGATCAATAGTTATGGACGTTGCTTTGCTTCGGGCTTCGGTAACTGCAATTAACGTTGATTGTTCAAATTCGGCATAACCTTTTGCGGTGCTGACGATATTAGGAATAAGATCTGCCCGGCGTTGATAAGAGCTTTCAACATTTGCCCATTGCGCTGTGGCATTTTGGTCCAGTACGACCAATTTATTGTTTAAGTTCGCCATATAGGCGCCAATAAGGAGAATAATGCCAAGAATAATAATGATGGGTAGCCATTTTTTCATTTTGCGATTGTTTTTAGAGTTGTTCTTTAATTTTTAAAAGTTCTGCTTTTACTGATTCCAATTTACGGATAATCTCAAACTGGTCCAGTGTTTTTTGCTTGTTTTCCTTCAAATGGATTTTTGCACCTTCCAAAGTAAATCCGCGTTCTTTTACCAAATGATAGATGAGTTCAAGATTTTTGATATCCTGCGGCGTGAATTTTCGATTTCCTTTAGCGTTTTTTTTTGGTTTTAATGCATCAAATTCTTTTTCCCAAAAACGTATAAGTGAAGTATTTACACCGAAAGCCTCGGCAACTTCACCAATATTGTAATATAATCTTTCGGGTAGGTCTATGTGCATTTTTAAATATGAATTCAGAATTAATCAAGCGACTGGTTTTCTTCCTGTGCTTTTCTCAAAATATCAGCAAATTCTTCAGCGGTTAAACTTCCATAATAGAAATTTATAGGGTTTATGCGTTCGCCATCCTTAAAAACTTCATAGTGGCAATGTGGGGCTTCGCTTCTTCCTGTGCTTCCAACAAAACCTATAATATCACCACGTTTTACTTTCTGTCCAGCCCGCACATTGTATTTATACAAATGCCCGTAAAGACTTTCATAACCATAGCCGTGATCAATTACAACGTGGTTTCCGTAGCCTGTTGCGGTATTATCGGCACGAGTTACTTTTCCGTCTCCCGTGGCATAAACTGGTGTTCCGCGTGGTGCGGTAAAATCCATTCCGTAGTGAAATTTTCGAGCTTTTGTAAATGGGTCTGTGCGGTAACCATAACCCGATGCCATTCGCGTTAAATCTTCGTTTTTTACAGGTTGGATTGCAGGAATGGCTTCCAGAAGTTTCTCTTTTTCCTCTGCAAGTTTTGCTATTTCGTCCAGAGATTTCGACTGTACAACAATCTGTTTCGTCAAAATATCCAAATTGCGGGTTGTGTTTATAATTAATTTTGAATTGTCAAAACCTTCCAAATCCTTGTAACGGTTTATCCCTCCAAAACCAGCTTTTCGCTGTTCTTCGGGAATTGGGTTACTTTCAAAATATACACGATACAGATTATTGTCCCTATCCTCAACCTCAGCAAGTACTGCTTGTGCTTGCTCTATTTTTTTGTTCAGAAGCTCAAACTGAAGCTGCATATTGTTCAATTCACGCTGTAGTGACAATTCCTTAGGGGTTTGTACTGATGGTAGGTTTATATAGACCAAAAGCAACAGAAAGCCACTAAGAAAAATACCCAAAAGACTCAAGGCGAAAATCTTTAGTTTTCGGCCTTTTTTCTTTTCTATTTTTCTGTACGAAAGCGTTTCGCTATCGTAGTAATATTTAACCTTAGACATGCGTTAAAAAATTGCTATTTTTGCGCGTTGCTTGTTTGCGCGAAGTAAAGGTAACGTTTTTACAAATATAGAAATTGTTTATCACTGTGCCCAACCCTTAATTTTAGCATAATTTTATAAGAAATGAACTCGAAGGAAACCCGTTCCAAATTTTTAGAATTTTTCAAGTCCAAACAGCACCTCATTGTTCCATCTGCACCAATGGTTGTAAAAAATGACCCAACCCTAATGTTCATCAATAGCGGGATGGCTCCTTTCAAGGAATATTTCCTCGGAAATGGCAAGCCAAAAAGCAACCGGATTGCCGATACCCAAAAATGTCTTCGCGTAAGCGGGAAGCACAACGATTTGGAAGAGGTGGGAATGGATACCTACCACCACACTATGTTTGAAATGTTGGGCAATTGGAGCTTTGGTGACTATTTCAAAAAAGAAGCAATAGAGTGGGCGTGGGAACTTTTAACAGAAGTCTATAAAATTGATAAGGAAATCCTTTACGTCACTATTTTTGAAGGCGACGACAGTGAAGGTCTGGAGCGTGATACCGAAGCCTACGATCTTTGGAAGCAAGTTGTGCCTGAAGACCGTATTTTAAACGGAAACAAAAAGGATAACTTTTGGGAAATGGGCGACCAAGGACCTTGCGGCCCGTGCAGTGAAATCCACGTGGATATTCGTTCTGCGGAAGAAAAAGCGATAATACCAGGGAAAGAATTGGTAAACCAAGACCATCCGCAAGTGGTTGAAATCTGGAACCTTGTTTTTATGCAGTTCAACCGAAAAGCCAACGGCAGTCTTGAAAAGTTGCCCGCACAGCACGTAGATACTGGTATGGGCTTTGAAAGGTTGTGTATGGTGTTGCAGGGTAAACAAAGCAACTATGACACTGATGTTTTTATGCCATTGATTCGCGAAATAGAAACAATTACAGATTCAAAATACGGAAAAGAGGAAAAGAAAGACATCGCAACCCGAGTTATTGCAGACCATGTTCGGGCAGTTGCATTTTCAATTGCAGACGGGCAACTTCCCAGCAATACAGGCGCCGGTTACGTAATCAGAAGAATTCTGAGAAGGGCAATCCGCTACGGATTTACGTTTTTGGACAAAAAAGAACCTTTCATTTATAAATTAACTGATACACTGGGCGCACAAATGGGCGACGCTTTTCCGGAACTTATTTTTGAAAAAAATATAATTACAAATGTTATTCGTGAAGAGGAAAATTCTTTTTTGCGCACCCTAGATCAAGGCTTAGTATTGCTAGAAAACATTATTGAAACAGCCGATTCCAAAGGCCTGCCCGCCGGTAGGAGGGAAATTTCGGGAAAAAAGGCATTTGAGCTATACGACACATTCGGTTTCCCGATAGATTTGACGGCTTTAATTCTTCGCGAGCGCGGCTATTCTTTAAATGAAAAAGAATTCGATGCTGAACTTCAGCAACAAAAAGACCGTTCCCGTGCCGCCACAAAAGTGGAAACAGGCGATTGGGTAGTTTTGGAGAAAGATGATGTAGAGGAGTTTGTGGGCTACGATACTTTGGAGACTCAGGTTAGAATTACGAAATACCGCAAAGTGGAGAGCAAAAAGGAGGGTGAAATGTTCCAATTGGTTTTTAACCTAACTCCTTTCTATCCTGAAGGGGGTGGCCAAGTGGGCGATAAAGGTTATTTGGAAGCTGCTGATGGCGGTGTTACTTATATTGTAGATACCAAAAAAGAAAACAATCTAATAATCCATTTCACAAAAACGCTTCCGCGAAATCTTAAAAATACCTTTAAAGCCGTAGTTGACGAAAAACAGCGTAGCCGAACGGCATGCAACCACACGGCTACTCATCTTTTGCATCAGGGCTTGCGAAATATTCTTGGCGAACACGTTGCCCAAAAAGGAAGTATGGTCCACAGTAGAAATCTTCGCTTTGACTTTTCACATTTCGCAAAAGTGACCGATGAGGAATTGAAACAGGTTGAGGATTTTGTGAACGCAAGGATCCGTGAAGGAATTGCTTTGGAAGAACGAAGGAATATTCCGTACCAACAAGCCATAGACGAGGGTGCCATTGCACTTTTTGGCGAAAAATACGGCGATGCCGTGCGCGCGATAAAATTTGGAAAATCAATGGAACTTTGTGGCGGGACCCACGTGCCTAATACAAATGATATTTGGCATTTCATCATTACTTCCGAAGGGGCGGTTGCCTCTGGGGTACGTAGGATTGAGGCCATTACCGGCGATGCGGCAAAACAATATTTTATTGACAGGAGCGAATCGTTTGCCTCGCTTCAAAAAGCGTTGAACAATACACAGGATCCTTTAAAAGCGGTGGAAAGTTTGCAAGAAGAAAACACCAATCTGCAAAAACAGATTCAGCAGTTGTTAAAGGACAAAGCAAAGCATCTTAAAGGGGATTTGAAATCTGAAATGGAAAAAGTAAACGGAATAAATTTTCTGGCTAAAAAAATTGATCTCGATGCTGGTGGAATGAAGGATTTGGCTTTTGAAATGGGAGGTGAAACTGAAAACCTGTTTTTGGTTTTTGGAGCCGAACAAGACGGAAAAGCATTGTTGGCTTGCTATGTTTCAAAAGAATTGGCTAGTAAAAAAAGCCTCGATGCCGGGAAAATTGTCCGTGAACTGGGCAAATATATCCAAGGCGGCGGAGGCGGGCAAGCTTTCTTCGCAACAGCTGGCGGTAAAAATCCTGCGGGAATTGAGGAAGCTTTGCAAAAAGCGAAAGATTTTTTGAACTAAGTCTGTGTCCTCTGTGCCTTTGTGGTGAAAAAATTTTACCACAGAGACACAAAGATCATAGAGTTTTTACAACCAAAGAATGAAACTCCAAACTGAAATACCGCTACAACCCGAGGAAAACCAAATAGATTATTCCTCAAAAATACTTTTGTTGGGAAGTTGTTTTTCGGAAAATATCGGGGCGAAATTTGATTATTATAAATTTCAGAATCTGCAAAATCCGTTTGGGGTAATCTTTAATCCGGTTTCTATTGAAAAACTAATCGTTCGGGCGATTGACAACATCCCTTTTTCCGAAGAAGACATTTTTCAGCACAACGGAATCTGGAAATGTTTTGAAACACATTCGGAACTGGCGGCTTTGGAAAAGGAGGAATTTCTTCAGAATTTGAATACTGCACTTCAAAATTTACGGGAAGCGCTTTTTTCTGCAACAGACATCATTTTCACTTTTGGAACGGCTTGGGTTTACAGGCATAAGGTCGCTGAGCGGAGCCGAAGTGACCAGACTTCAGCTCCACTCAGCACAGGCGAAATAGTAGCCAATTGCCATAAACTTCCGCAGCAAAATTTTACGAAAGAATTGCTTTCCATTGAAGAAATTTCAGAAAGCCTTCAAACTATTTTTAGTCGAATTTCAGAAGTAAACCCAGCCGCAACAATTATAAATACCGTTTCTCCGGTGCGACATATTAAAGATGGTTTTGTAGAAAATTCATTGAGCAAAGCACATCTTATTTCCGCATTACGCAACGCAATCTGTCACCCTGAGCTAGCCTGCCCTGAGCACAGTCGAAGGGTCGAAGGGCAGCACCCAAAATATTTCCCTTCTTTTGAAATTATGATGGACGAGCTGCGCGATTACCGCTTTTATGCCGAGGATATGTTGCACCCAAACAAAACTGCCATTGAGATTATTTGGCAGAAATTTTCAAAGGTTTGGATTGCTGCCGAAACAGAAGCGTTTCAAAAAGAAATTGCCTCTATTCAAAATGGTTTAAGACATAGACCTTTCAGCCCAGAGAGCGAGGAACATCTTAAGTTTTCAGAAAAACTTCATCAGAAAATTTCTGCGCTTCAGCAACAATTTCCACATATCCGTTTTTAGAAATCGTAAATCATAATACGTCAATTGCCCTATTGTAAAAGCTTTTGGTTTGGGGCAATTTTGCTTCAAACAATTTAATCACGTATTCGCATAAAGCGAAATATTAAACCAAACATTATGAAAACATTTAAAAAATCTATTTTAGTATTAATGGCAGTTGTTGCCGTAAGTTTAACCTCTTGTAAAAAAGACGACGATGGTGGCGATGACCCACAAGGCGGTACTGGAACATTTACCGCAAAAGTTGATGGTGGCACATTTACCGGTATGGAAGGCACTGTTGTTGCAAGAGTTGCCAATTCTGGCGTAGGCCAAACATTAACTGTAAGTGGTGGTACTAGCCAATCAGAGAACCTTCAAATGATAATCACAAGCTTTGATGGAGAAGGTACTTATAATTTAAATTTTACAAATTTAGGTACATACAGTTATTTGCCCGATCCAGGGAATCCGGATCCCTCGACTGTAGTTGTTTATACTACAGCAAACGGACTTTCAAACCATGGTACATTAAGTGTTTCTAGTTATGATGGAAATACGATTAAAGGAACATTTAATTTTACGGGGTATAATATCAATAATCTTTCAGAATCTGTTTCGGTAACTGATGGACAATTTAACATTGAGGTTACAAACTAGTTTTTAGATAAAATCAATTAAACTCTCAATGTGAGGTTTTTTACGTGGGCCGGGGGCATAACATTTGTTTTGTCTCCGGTTTTGCTTTTTTAATATAAATAAGGCAATTGTCTTATTGCCCTGTTTTATTGATATTTTAATCTTTGGATGACTAAAAAAACAAACTATTATGAAAAGAAATTTACTTAAACTGCAATTGTTATTTGCATTTTCATTATTGCTTTTGGCAACAAGCGTACAGAGCCAATGGCAACAAAAAGGAACTGATATTTTTGGATTAGAATATGATACGGCCGGAGGTGCCATTGCGATAAGTGCCGATGGCAATCTGATGGCAGTAGGGGCAAGTCAGGCCGATCCTAATGGGTCACAATCAGGAAATGTGAGGGTTTTTGAGTGGGACGGAACCCAATGGTTACAGCGCGGCCAAACATTGGGTGGGGAAGCGGCAAATAACAAATTTGGCTACAGTGTATCATTAACTCCCACTGGCAACAGACTTGCGGTTGGGGCAACAGGTGCTGCCGCAGGCGGATACCCCTCTGCAGGAAATGTTAGTGTTTTTGACTGGAATGGAAGTTCATGGGAAATTGTGGGCAGCACTATAGACGGTGTATATAATGATATCAATTCTGGGTGGTCCGTCTCGCTCGATGGAAATGGTAATAGGGTAGCCATTAGTGCTCCGCATGCAGGGCTATCGGGTACCCAGATTGGGGAAGTAAGAATCTATACTTTTGACGGAAGTGATTGGAGCCAATTGGGCAATGTCATTGAAGGAGAAAATCAATATGATTATATGGGGCATTCCATTAAGCTCTCAGCAAATGGAGAGCGGGTAGCCATAGGCACTCATATGAATGATGATTTTGCGACTGATGCCGGAAGTGTGGACATTTATGAATGGAACGGTAGCCAATGGGCGCAAATGGGGAACAGGCTGACTGGTACCGAGGAAACCGATTGGTTTGGAAGATCTATTGACTTTTCTGCCGATGGAAATAGAATTGTTGCAGGCGCATGGCATCATGGTGAAGATAGGGGGCAAGTACGTGCGTTTGAATGGAACGGTTCCGAATGGGAGCAGCTAGGGCAATCTATTAATGGTGAAAATGATTATGACAACTCAGGCCATTCCGTTTCCCTTTCGGCAGATGGAACAACAATGGCCATTGGTTCGGTACAAAACCCCGGTGGGGGTGAGTATCGCGGGCAAACACGGGTTTTTAAATTAGTTGATACTACTTGGCTGCAAGTGGACAATGGCATTAATGGTTTGTTTGATAATGAATATGGAGGGTATAACACGGCAATTTCCGCCAATGGGGAAACGGTTTTGATAGGAATGCCTCTCTCATCGGCCAACGGTACTTATGCCGGTGCGGTTCGGGCTTATGAGGGCGGTGTTTTGGGTGTTGATTCAAGTGAGGCAATGGAATTTGTAGCCTTTCCAAATCCAGCAAGCAACCTAATTAGTATTGCTATGGAAAGATCCTTTTCCCAAATTGAAATAGTACAGTATGATATTTTGGGGAACAAAGTGAATAGTGCCACGTTCCAAAATTCAAAAGAGGTTGATTTTCCACTGCGCGGTCAAACGGGTATTTACTTCCTGATTGTACAGGCGGATAATTCCCGTGAGATAATAAGGGTCGTAAAAGAATAATATTAGGGCAATTGCCCTATTGATTAAAATTTATAGCTACCCCATTTTTGTGGTAGTAGAAAACAGAGCCAACTAACCAGGTTATTTTTTCGCACCAAAAACGAAGTGAGGAATGTTTGTGGTTTCTATAAGCCCCATGGTAAGCTGTGGGGTTTAATTTTTATAAAAAGGAAATAAGGCAGATGCCCTATATGTTAAACCAAAAAAGAAATATATATTTAAGGTTTAGAACCAGTTACTTATGATGTTGCAGCTAATCTTCACAATAGTAATACTTTTCTCGATTTTGGGAATACTCATTTGGGCATATACTGAAAATAGGGAGCTCGGCAAAACTCATACTCGCAACATTTCTGCTTTGGAAAATGAAATAGCCATCAATTACGGGCAGGTAAACTTTAGAAAACAGCACCTCGAAAAGTATCAATTCATGCAGTACAATTTACAGGAAGTGCTAGTGCCCCAGCCCAAAATCAAATTATAACCTATGTACAGGATTCTACTTTTTTTGTTTTCGGTTTATTTGGGTTTATCAGGCCTGAACGCCCAAAATAAGCAAACAGTTGACTCTATAAACAAAATTTATGTACAGGGGTTTAACATTCCACAGGATTCCATCGTTGCCATTTTTCTCAAAAATTTACAGGATGCCAAGGATATAGGTTATGAGCTTGGCAGAGCAGGGGCATATTCGCAGTTAGGGCTGGCATATAGTTACCAAGGAAAATACGAAGAAAGCACCAAAAGCGTAATTGAGGCTATTAAAATTTATGATAAACTGGGCCAATTGGACAAGGTTGCCGATTTTTATGGCGAGCTGGGTTACGGCATGAAGTACCGCGATTTTGATAAAGCCCTTTATTATATGCAGAAAGGGAAGACCATTGCCGAAGAAAACAATTTTGAGAATGAACTAAAGGATATTTATAACAACTACGGCATATTAAAGGAAATAAATAAAGAGTTGGACAGTGCCCTTTTCTATTTTGAAAAAGGTTTACAAATAAAACTGAAACTTAACGATACCATTGGCATACCCTATAGTTGGAGCAATTTGGCAGGCGTGTATGGCTTGCAGGAAAATTTTTCAAAATCGAGGGAATATTTCAATAAATCACTTCAGCAACGATTAGTTTGGGCAGATTCTTTGGGGATTGCTGAAAATTACACGCAATTAGGCGAGGTTTTTATGGCCGAAAAAAAATGGAAAGATGCAATTCCATTTATGCACAAATCACTGCCCATTTCCCTGAAAAAGCAATACCAAAATCTTACACAATACAACTATAAAATGCTTTCAGAAATCTACAAGCAGTTGAACAATGCAGATTCCGCTTTGTATTATTTTGAGCAATATTCAACTGTAAAAGACAGTATTCACAGTATAAAAGTGCAGGAAAGTATTGCCGCGCTCAATATTGAGTTTGAAACCGAAAAGAAACAAAATGAAATCCTCCAACAACGAACCCAACTTGCTGAAAAAGATTTGGAAGTGCGCCGGAAAAACACCTTTATTTTTGGGAGTCTCGGGCTAGCTTTAATTTTAGGATTATTGGGTTATTTGCTTTACAATCAGCAAAAGCTGAAAAATCGCCAACTCCAAAAAGAAAGCGAATTAAGAACCGCTTTAGCAAAAATAGAAACGCAAAACAAACTGCAGGAGCAACGCTTAAGAATATCCCGTGATCTTCACGACAATATTGGCGCACAGCTCACTTTTATTATTTCCAGCATTGATAATTTAAAATTTGGCTTTACGGATATTAGTGAAAAATTAGGCAATAAACTCAATAATATCAGCAGTTTTACGCAACAGACAATTTATGAACTGCGCGATACTATTTGGGCCATGAACAAAGAAAATATAACTTTTGAAGACCTTCAGGCACGCATAGCAAATTTTATTGAGCACGCAAAAAATGCTTCGGAAAAAACCGACTTTTCATTTAATATTGAACAAAATGTTGATGAGTCGCACATTTTTTCTTCCGTTGCAGGAATGAACATTTACAGGATTATTCAAGAGGCTGTAAACAACGCTTTAAAATATGCATCAGCAGATGAAATTGAAGTAAATATTTCTGAAAAAGAAGGCAAATACTATATTGAAATCACTGATGATGGAATTGGATTTGATCAAGATAATACCGAGCTCGGCAATGGACTGAACAATATGAAAAAACGAGCTAGGGAGATAGGGGGCACACTTCAAATAAAATCCTCAAAGAAAGGAACTTCAGTTTTGCTGAAAGTACCGAAATAAAAAAACTAATACGGCAATTGCCCTATTTTTTTGATTCTTCTTAAAAAGTATTTTTAGTATCTTTAAAAACAACTAACCGTACCAAAAATGCTTAAAGTTGCAATAGTTGACGACAACACTTTTCTTATAAATGCTGTTAAGGAAAAACTCTCTTTTTTTGATGATGTTGCAGTAAAGCACACTTCGCTCAATGGTAGCGAACTACTCACAAAGCTGGAAGAAAACCACAATCTAGATTTAATTTTGATGGATATTGAAATGCCCGTTCTCAATGGCATTGAAACCACCCAAATAGTAAAACAGAAATATCCGCATATCAAAATAATCATGCTCACGGCTTTTGATAACGATGAGCATATCTTTAACGCCATAAAGGCTGGCGCCGATGGCTATTTGTTGAAGGAAATCAATCCGAAGGATTTATACGAAGGCATAAAGGAAACCTTGAACGGCGGCGCAGCGATGAACCCTTCCATAGCGATGAAAACCTTGAAATTGCTCAGAAATCCGATAGACATACAAAACCCGCGCGACAAAGAAGAAATCTCACTTTCCACGCGCGAAGTTGAGGTTTTGGAACAATTGAGCAAAGGTTTGAGCTATACCGTTATTGCGGACCATCTTTTTCTTTCACCCAGCACCGTTAGAAAACACATTGAAAATATCTATAAAAAATTGCAGGTACACAGCAAGATTGAAGCGGTTCAAAAAGCACGGAACCACAATATTATTTAAGACCTTTCCTTTTCTAAAATAGTTGTAGTTTTATATTCCATTTCTGAAAAATCTTCGGAAAATTAAACTAGTACTATGAAAAAACTATCCTCCATTTCTTTCTCCTTTCTTGTGTTTTCGGCCTTGTCTGTATTTTCCCAAGAAAAAAATATCGTTATTGAAAATATTCAAAAAGAAGCTTACGAAAACTCACAACTCAAAATTTTAGGCCACGAACTGCTGGACGACATAGGCCCAAGATTGGTGGGCACGCCACAAATGCAACAAGCCCACGATTGGGCCGTGGCAAAATATAAAAGTTGGGGCATTTCAGCAGAAAACCAACAGTGGGGAGAATGGAAAGGCTGGGAGCGTGGCATAACGCATATCGATATGATTTATCCACGCGTGCAGACATTAGATGGCACACAATTGGCCTGGAATCCAGGAACTTCTTCCAAAGGTGTAACTGCAGAATTAATTGTGCTTCCTGAGATAAAAGATTCTATTTCGTTTCAGCAATGGTTGCCGAATGTAAAAGGGAAGTTTGTAATGATTGCGATGAAGCAGCCAACGGGAAGACCGGATGAAAATTGGAAGGAATTTGCCACACCCGAATCTTTTGAAAAAATGAAAAAGGAACGGGAGGACGAGACAAAAGCGTGGGATGAAAATATAAAACGAAGTGGCTTCGACCGAAGAAGTATTATCCCTGCTTTGGAAGAAGCCGGAGCTGTGGGAATCGTTGATTCGTATTGGTCAAAAGGCTTTGGAGTGAATAAGGTTTTCGGTGCAAGAACAAAGAAAATCCCTTCAGTAGATATTGAATTGGAAGATTACACTATGCTTTATAGAATGGTAGAACACGGCGACAAACCAAAGATACATGTAGTTGCAGAATCCAAGAATTTGGGAAGGGTACCAACTTTTAATACCATTGCAACAATAAAAGGAACTGAAAAACCCGAGGAATATGTGATTCTTTCAGCACATTTTGATTCGTGGGACGGTGGAACAGGCGCAACCGATAACGGAACCGGAACATTGGTAATGATGGAAGCCATGCGAATTCTGAAAAAAGTATATCCCAATCCAAAACGAACTATACTCGTAGGTCATTGGGGAAGTGAAGAGCAAGGTTTGAATGGCTCGTCTTCTTTCGTGGCAGATCATCCCGAAATTGTGGCAAACATTCAAGCGGTTTTTAATCAAGACAATGGAACCGGGCGTGTTGAAAAAATTAATGGTGCAGGTTTTCTGCAATCGTATGATTATATGTCGCGTTGGTTACGGGCTGTGCCAGATACCATTCGAAAAAATATTGAAACTACTTTTCCGGGTTGGCCTGCTCGTGGCGGGTCGGATAATGCTAGTTTTGTTGCCGCTGGAGCGCCTGCTTTCAGTTTAAGCTCTTTAAGCTGGAATTATTGGAATTACACATGGCACACGAACCGAGATACCTACGATAAAATTGTTTTTGACGACGTGAAAAGCAATGTAATTCTAACGGCTATTTTAGCATATATGGCTTCGGAAGATGATTCAAAAACTTCGCGGGAGCAGGTTATTCTTCCTATGGACGAAAAAACGGGTAAGCGCCAAAAATGGCCAACGCCAAGAGTTCCCGAAAGAAAAGGGGGAATGTAAATTTTTAAAATCACAAAAATATAAATCCCAAATTCCAATTATAACTTTTGGAATTTGGGGTTTTCGATTTGTCAGTTCGAGTCCTCTGACTACGTTTAAGGATAAACTTAAGTTGAAGCCTATTTCAATTGAAAAGCTTCCTTCACTTTATCAACATAATCCAACTTTTCCCAAGTAAAAAGTTCCACTTCCTTTTCTATTTTTCCGTTGTATGGGCTTTCAAACGTTTTGGTAATGGTTTTTGGTTCTCTTCCCATATGCCCATAAGATGCAGTTTCGGAATAGATAGGGTTTCTCAGTTTCAATCTTTTTTCAATGGCGGCAGGTCGCATATTGAATATTTCTGAAACTTTTTTTGCGATGTCGCCATCAAAAAGTTTTACGTTTGAAGAGTTGTAAGTATTCACCAAAATTGAAGTCGGTTCAACAACGCCAATTGCGTAGCTAACCTGTACCAAAACTTCATCGGCAACGCCAGCCGCAACAAGGTTTTTCGCAATATGTCGTGAAGCATAAGCTGCGCTTCTGTCAACTTTGCTTGGGTCTTTTCCACTGAAAGCACCACCCCCGTGGGCACCTTTCCCACCATAGGTGTCAACAATAATTTTCCGTCCAGTCAACCCTGTATCCCCGTGTGGGCCGCCTATTACAAACTTTCCGGTTGGGTTTATATGGTAAACAATGTCATCGTTGAACAACTTTTGAACATAATCCGGAAGTTGTTTTTTCACTCTCGGGATCAAAATTTCAGTTATATCCTTCTTTATTTTCGACAACATTTTCTCATCCGCATCAAATTCATCGTGTTGTGTTGAAACTACGATTGCAACTATTTTTTGCGGAATGTTATCATCACTGTATTCAATGGTAACTTGGCTTTTTGCGTCCGGGCGCAAGTATTTTATTTCAGAATCTTCACGGCGAAGCGCAGCCAGTTCAATCAGAATTTTATGTGATATATCTAAAGCCAAGGGCATATAATTTTCGGTTTCCTTGGTAGCGTAACCAAACATCATCCCTTGGTCGCCGGCACCCTGTTCCTCTTTGTTTTCACGATCCACGCCTTGGTTTATGTCCTGAGATTGCTCGTGGATTAAGGAAATAACACCGCAAGAATCACCACTGAATTTATATTCGCCCTTTGTGTAACCAATTTTGTTGATTACATCGCGCGCAATAGTTTGTACGTCTAGGTAGGTATCGCTCTTCACTTCGCCCGCCAAAACAACCTGTCCGGTAGTAACCAAAGTTTCACAAGCAACTTTACTTTCTGGGTCAAAAGCTAAAAAGTTATCTAAAAGCGCATCGCTAATTTGATCCGCAACTTTGTCTGGGTGTCCTTCAGAAACACTTTCCGAAGTAAATAAATAGGCCATATATTGTATTTAAAATTTTATAAAAACTGAAATCACGCAGGACGAAAAGACATAAGACTAATAATTGTATATGATATTTTTAGTCCTACGTCCTACATCATCAAGTCTTAAGTCATTTATTAAAAAGATTTGACGAAAGCGCCGAAGGGAAGTTTTCACTGCCTTTA
>JAGQYY010000109.1 GCA_020435825.1 Aequorivita sp. | reverse complement strand
ATGGATGGTTTAATGAAAATTAAAGCGATGGATCAGGGCTACGATTTTCAATATTGTTGGGTGCCGATTGAAAAAAATCAAACCGACAGCAGTTATGAGTGGTTCAATAAAAATCAAACACAATCTGCACAATTGTCTATAAAAATGGAAGATGGCACACAACGCCTTACCGACATTTTAATCGGACATTACATCGGAGAAACCGAAAAGAAATTATTTCGCTCAATGTCTTGCACACAAACCACAGCAGGAGCTATTGTGAGAGGAAAAAGAGAAGGCTTGAACGATGTAAAACCGAACACAAAAGTTTTAGCACTTTATGAAGAAAGCGGCTATTGGCAGGAAGCTACTTTTTTGAATAATGCAGGAGATGGCTTTTGGGTGCAGGTTTCGCCTAATTTATCAAAAGTAAAAACGAGCCAAATCGTTCCCATTGAAATCGTGAAAGGCGACCTCGCTTATTATCGCAAAAACAATCAATTTGAAAGAGTTGTAATTACGGATATTTCGGGGACAAAAGTCAATATCATTTTGGCAGATGGTTCTAAAATTGCGGTAAACCGAAATGAACTGTTTTTCAAAATCAATACCTATGAGAGTATTGATACCAAAAGTCTATTGTTCAGTAAATAACTGTAAATTGCTAATAAATAATTTTCTGATGCGTTTATATGTAATTACATTTTTTTTCACGCTCACATTTTTTAATTCCTTTGCTCAGGACAAAGCCAGGATTGACAGCCTATTGCAAGTGGTGGAAAATCCAAAAATGGATACAGCTACCGTTTATGGTTATTGCTATCTTTCTTCTGAACTGGTAGGATTGGAAAATGAAAAAGCCAATTTTTACGCCAAAAAAGGATTGGAAGTGGCTGAAAATATCAATAATCCTTCTATGGAAGCTTGGGCTACACACGTTTTGGGCGAAAGCTATGATTATTTGGGAAAAGCAGACAGCGCATTGATTTACTTCGAAAAATCCATTTCCATAAAACGAAAATTGAATGACAAAGATGGCGAAGGTGCTTCCAACATAGGCATCGGGATGTTGTATTTTTATCAGAAAGATTTAAGCAAAGCAGAACAATATTTCAATCAGGCATTAACCCTTTACACGCAAGTAAATAACGAAAAAAGAATGGGGGCGGCACTCAACAATCTTGGTGCGGTGTATCGCAATCAGCATCAATACGAGAAAGCCATAAAAACCTACAATCAAGCCTATGATTTAAAACTCAAAACAAATGATTCTATCGGAATGGTGAATGCTTTGGCAAATTTGGGAACGGCTTATCAATACTTAAAACAATACGACAAAGCCGAAAAATATTTGATGCAAAGCCAAGACATTTTGCAGAAAATAAATGCCAAAAATAACCAGATAATAAACTTTGCAGCATTGGCACAGCTTAAAATGGAACAGGGTAAATATGCCGAAAGCAAAAGTTTTCTGGAAGAAGGAATTGCGATAGGAGAAAATTTGGATCAGCCGCACGAAATGATGGAGCTGTATAAAGTTTATACAGTGTTGGATTCGTTGAGTGGTGATTACAAATCGGCATTTAATCATTTGCTGTTGCAAAACGATTTTGAGAAAAAAATATCCCAAGCCAATTCCAAAAGAGAAATGGAAAAATTGGAATTGATTTACCAAACAAAGGAAAAAGAAAATGAATTAGCACTGCGACAAACGATTATCCAAAACCGAAATAAAACCATTTGGGTGATTGCCGGAATTTCTGCCTTACTGCTTATCGCTTTGTTGCGATTGTTTTGGTTGCGTAGCAAATTACACAAATCCAACAGGCAGTTGAATGCTTTGGTTAAAGAGAAAGAAAATTTGGTGAAGGAAATTCATCATCGTGTAAAAAACAATTTGCAGGTCATCAGCAGTTTGCTCAATATGCATGTTCGCAAAGTTCAAGATCCGCAGTCCAAAAAGATTTTTGATGACGGCATTTCACGCATTCAGGCAATGTCGCTCATTCATCAAAACATTTATGCGCATTCTAATTTGCAACAAATTCAACCAAGAGAATATGTAGAAAAATTGGTGCAGCAATTGTTTGTAACGTATCAAATTCCCGACAAAGCCATTAAAATTCAGACCAGTATCGACGATGTTGATTTGGACATTGAAAAACTAATGAGCATCGGTTTGATTTTGAATGAAATTCTATCCAACGCTTTCAAATATGCGTTCAACGGTAGCAAAACCGGTACCATTGATATTTTGCTTCATCAACCCAAGCCCAATGAAATGGAAATGATAGTAAAAGACAACGGTAGCGGCATCAGTATAGAAATGATTGATGAACCCGGCGATTCAAAAACTCGGTATGCGGTTAATTCAAGCATTTAGTGAGAAACTAAAAGCCACATTGAGCATTGGTAATGTTCACGGAACTACCTATAAATTTATTTTTGACCCTAACCGATGACAGATGCTTTACAAATATTGATTTTGGAGGACGAACCCATTATTGCAATGGATTTGAAAGACTATTGTGAAGAATTGGGGCACGAAGTGGTAGCGGTTTGTTACGATTATCCCGAAGCTTTGCATCAAATTGATTTACGCCAACCCACTTTTGCTTTGGTGGACATCCGCCTTGGCGATTACGAATACGGACTGCGTTTCGGCAAAAAACTAAACGAAGAATTTGGTATTCCGTTTATCTACATTACTTCTTTTTTCGATGATAAAACATTGCAACAAGCCAAAGCAACTTATCCTTCCGGCTATCTTGTAAAACCAATTACAAAAGGCGGATTGACTGCGGCAATTCAAATAGGTGTTGCTAATTTTAAACAATGGCGCAATGCCCATAATTTAGAAGATAAAATAAAAAAATACAGTCATTCGCCACTGACAAATCGTGAAACCGAAATTTTGCAACATTTATTACAAGGCAAAACCAATCACGAAATTGCCGAAGCACAATTTGTAAGTATTCACACCATAAAAACGCATCTCAAAAACTTATTTCTCAAGTTTGATGTAGAAAATCGCGGACAATTAATCGTAATGATGAACAAATGATGAAACACAAAAACGCTACATTTATTTTGGGATTATTGGTCGCACTTTTGGAGTCGGCACAAGCTCAGGAAATCAATCGAACTTCACCAGATCTTCCTTTTATTAAATATCACAATACTTTTAGTCAGTCCAACCCATTTGATAAAAATGCAGATGGAAAATACTTTTTTTATGATGGTGCATTTTCCGGTTTGGTCAATGACAGAAAGGAATTGGATTCATTTCACGATCAGTCCAAAGCCTATGTGGTGTTTGAATTGGAAAGGATGGATTTAGTGCAAGATGGGGTCATTGTC
>JAGQYY010000108.1 GCA_020435825.1 Aequorivita sp. | reverse complement strand
CAAACGTTAATGTTTGCTTTGTCGCAAATCATAGAAAGTTCATTTGCAAAAGCAATTTGAACGTCTCGAGATGAGTTTTCAACCAATTTGCACATTTCTGCCGTTTGTGAATTTGTTTTGTGCAATTCGCCTTTTACAAAATGTTTATAGAACCACACAGCTTTTTCCGTTGAAACCTCATCAATCCCACCTATGGCGCGATCATTCTGTTCCAGTTCATAGATTACGTTCCCCGGTAAAACACGCTCTGGACAATAGGCAATAAAAATTTCGCCTTTTAAGTCCGGACGTTCCTCAAAAATCAGTTCTTGAACTTTATGGGTTGTACCTACTGGACTAGTAGATTCTAAAATAACCAAAGCTCCTTTTTGAAGGGTAGGAATTATATTCTTAACCGCACTTTCAACATAAGTGAGGTCTGGCACGTGATTTCCTTTAAAAGGCGTTGGAACAGCAATCAAATAAACATCCGCAGCTACAGGCTTTGTTGAGGCCTTAAGATAGCCCTGTTTCACAACATGGTGAACAAGTCCATCAAGATCGGGTTCCACAATGTGTATTTTACCTTCATTTATGGTATTTACTACACCTTTTGAAATATCTACACCTGTAACGTTTAATCCTTTACTCGCTATCAGTGCAGCAGTGGGAAGGCCAATATAACCAAGCCCCATCATTACCACTGTGGGTTTATTTTCCATGTTATAATTGTTCAATGAAATTTACGATTCGTTCTGATGTCTTTCCATCACCATAAGGGTTATGCAACAAACTCATCGCGTTATAGTATTCTGTATTGTTTAAAAGTTTTTCAGTTTCAGCTACAATTCTAGCTCTATCTGTTCCCACTAAAAGCACTGTGCCTTCATCCACTGCCTCTGGGCGTTCGGTGGTTGTGCGCGTCACCAATACTGGTTTACCCAAACTAGGAGCTTCCTCTTGAATTCCGCCACTATCTGTGATGATTAAATATGATTTTTCCATTAACCATATAAATGCAGGGTATGCCAATGGGGATACTAAATGTATATTCTCAATCCCACCCAAAAGTTTATTTACAGGTCCCATCACGTTCGGATTTAGATGAACTGGATAAATAATATCAATCTCTGGATTATTTTGGGCTATTGTTTTCAATGCATCACAAATGCTTATTAATCCATCTCCATGATTTTCACGTCTATGGCCCGTTACAAGAATAATTCTCTTTTGAAAATCCAAAAGAGTTTTTAAACTTTCAATTTCTTTGTCCTTAAAGTTTTCAGCATTCACTTTTTCAATTCCATAGAGAAGTGCATCGATAACGGTATTTCCAGTGACTAAAATATTTTCTTCTTTGATGTTTTCAACCAGAAGATTTTTTTTGGAAAGTGCTGTAGGCGAAAAATGATAATCTGCGATTTTTCCAGTGAGTTGACGGTTAAACTCTTCGGGGAAAGGATATTGTCTGTCAAAAGTACGTAAACCAGCTTCTACGTGACATATTTTTGCGCCACTATAGAAAGCTGCGATACCAACAGCCATAGAAGTTGTGGTATCACCATGAACATAAACATAATCTGGTTTAACCTCGTCAAGAACGGGTTTCATGTTTTCGATTATTGTGGCTGTAAGTGTATAAAGATTTTGGTTTGGTCGCATTAAATCCAGATCAAAATCGGGTATTATTCCGAAGAAATCCAGGACCTGATCAAGCATTTCACGGTGTTGGGCCGTAACACAGACCTTAGTTTCAAAATTTTTGTTCTTTAAAAATTTTTGGACCAATGGAGCCATTTTTATGGCTTCGGGGCGGGTACCAAATACTATTAAATTCGTTTTAGACATTTGATTTTTTTGAAGAGTCACAAAAGTTTTTCGATTTCAAGAACTTATTCTTCATTAGAATATCTTTTCAAACTTTTGAAAATATAAAGAACAAAAAATATTAAAGAGAACAAAAAGACCAATAAGAGGGGATATTTTATTTTATTTGATATGTCAATTATTTTTTCAGGTTCTATGTTATAGTTTACATTGACACTTTTAATTGGTGAAATATAGTCGCTTTGTTCCATTTTGAGAGCTCTCAAATTAGCAACTAATTGTTTTTTCTTATCAATTAAGTTATATTGATCAGTAATAGTGTTAACAGAAACTGAAGAATTTTTATTCTGAAAAGTATAATTTGCTTTAATAAGTGAATCCAGTTGCGCAATCATAATATAATTTTCCTCTATCTCGTAATCCTTCGTTGTTTTATATATTTTTTGATATTCCTGAAAATGCTCATTATCATTAAAATATTTTAAAAGATCCATTATTATTTTATCGCTAGAACTCTTTCCTTTAATAGAAATATTCATCCTATGATATTTATAATATTTGCTTGTAGTCATATTTTCCACATATTCCGAAAAATCCTGATTCTGAGAAATGATTTTCAAAATGTCTACATATTGACGGGATTCTGAAATAAAATTATAAAAATCTACAATTGGCTCAATTTCAATAAGATTTAGTTTCGAGAAATTTGTGTCTAAAACCTTTTTCAAATATATGCTATCCTTAGAAGCTATTTTTGAGTTCAATGCCTCTACTTTATCATATAAATAATCAACACTACCAAAATTTGGAATTACAATCAACTCATTGTTATATGATTTAACCTCGTACATATCTTTATAAAGTCCAATACCAAATCCAACAATTACAAGGACTATAACTACGATTAAATATTTTTTGAAGAAATCAAAAACTAAGAAGAGACTTCTTACCAAGCTTTTAGAAAAATCATTAAATTTTTCTAACAAATAACCCAAATCAATCTCCTCTGAAGTATTCTGCTGTGCCATAAAAAAATATTTTATAAATTAATGACTGTGTTCTTTAAAACAGATTGAAGGCTTTCCCGCCAATCTATATATTTTACTTTCAATGTATTCTGCGTCTTTGTGTTATCCAAAACACTATATGCCGGCCGTGCGGCAAAAGTACGGTAATGGTTTGTTTTTGCAAGATTTGCATCTTTTAATTTTTCGCTTTGCTCAAGTATCTCTTCGGCAAAGCCAAACCATGTGGTTTCACCGTAGTTGCTGTAATTATAAACGCCGTAATCTTTTGAATCTTGCGCAATTACCTGTAATAGCGCTTTCGCCAAATCATTTGCGTTCGTGGGCGTTCCCGTCTGTTCGGTTGTGATTGTAAGTGGTTTTCCTTCTTCAGCGTATCTTAAGATCGTTTTCAAAAAATTATGCCCGTGCTGCGAATACAACCAAGAGGTTCTAAATATAAAATACTTAGTGCAAATTTCTTCTATATATTTTTCTCCTTTTAATTTGGAAGCCCCGTAAACATTGATGGGGCTTCTAGTATCGGTTTCTATATATGGCGTTTTCTTTTTTCCGTCAAACACATAATCGGTAGAAATGTGAAGCAAAACAACATCATTCTCTTTACAGGAAATCGCTACGTTTTTTACGGCTTCGGCATTGATGGCAAAAGCTTTTTCAGGTTCACTTTCCGCATTTTCAACGTTGGTGTAGGCCGCGGTATTTATACAATAGTCGAATTTGTTTTTTTTGAAGAATTTTGCCAGCAATTGGGCATTTTCAATATCCAATTCTTCTTTTGAAACAAAT
>JAGQYY010000107.1 GCA_020435825.1 Aequorivita sp. | reverse complement strand
GGCAAAAACCAACTGCGCTTGAAGGAATTTCACTTTTAAGAGAACTCCAAAATCTTTCAAAAGGAAACATTGAAATTATGCCCGGCGGTGGAATTAATTTAGAAAATGCCTTAAAATTTAAGCAAGCTGGATTTGGCAGTATTCATTTTTCGGCTACTGTAAAAACCCAGACATTACTTCAAAAACCGAATGTTTCCATGCACAGCGATATCTTTTTTGAAGAAGGCATTGTCGCAACCTCCAACTTGGAAACCATTCAAAAGATTAAAAAGCTTTTATCGTAACGGAAACCCTTTTGCCGCCCACCACGGATGGATTTCAATGACCAACCTGCCAGATTTTACCATCGGATCCATATTGGCCAGACTGTCGGCCATTTTTTGGGTGGGAACGTTGTAAATAGTGATGCCGCGAATGTCGCCATCATCGCCAAACGGCCCCGAAATATCTGCAAAACCTTCTTCGTACATCCTGCCCAAATGCGCCAAATGTAATGTTTGAAGACTGTCGGCTTCTTCTTTGGTTTGCGAACGGTTTGGGCCAGCTTTCAAAAAAGCAATAAAATATTGCTGCATCAAAAGGGTGTCGCCCGTTTTTTCATCAACATAATCAAACGTTTGGAATCCTTTTTCGGCAAGTTCTTTTTTAAGCTGGGCCGTGGGGATTTTTTCTTCCTCGGGGCAAGGCTCGGTGATGTATTCTTTCTCAATTTTGGTTTCACAGCTTAAAAGTGTAATTCCTAAAAGTGCCAATAGTAGTTTAGCTTTCATTTGTCCAGTTTTTGAATGGGTTTTTACTCAAATTGGAATTGTAATATTTAACATCGCCCGTTACTTCCTTTCCCAGCCAATCAGGTTTTGAAAAGGGTTCGTTTTCTGAGCCGAGCTCTATTTCAGCTATAATTAAACCTTCATTTTCATTCATAAAATCATCCACTTCAAAAGTATGGTTATTAAAGAAAATTTCATAACGTGTTTTCTCAATAATTCCCGGTTCGCACAAATGCAACAGTTCTTCGGCCTCGGCGAGCGAGATTTGTTTTTCCCACTCAAAGCGTGAAAGACCGGATTTGTTTGATTTTCCCTTAACCGTTAAAAAACCATCATTCCCTTGAATTCGAATGCGCACGGTGCGTTCAGGATGGGTGTTCAAAAAGCCTTGCACAATGCGGGTGCGTCTGTGTGCCTCACTTTTGAAAGCTTCGCTGTTAACCAAAAATTTACGCTCTATTTCCTGCATTTTGGGCTATTTGTTTGATTTCGTTGGATGTGATCTGTTGTTTTGAAAATCCTCCTTTTGCCAAAACCACCATCGCTTCGGCAATGTTTTCGGCTTTTATCATTTTGTATTTCTTCGGAATTAAAAACCCGAATATTTTCATAAAAAATGTAGCTACTTTTTCGCCAAAACGGTTTTCTTCCCTGTCGCCTACAATGAGTGAAGGTTGCAAAATGTATGTGTTTTTGATACTCTGACTTAAAACATCTTGCTGCATTTCGCCCTTGGTTTTGTTGTAAAAAATACTGCTATCAGCATCTGCGCCCATTGCAGAAATGACAATAAAGGTTTCAATTCCGTTCTGTTTTGCAAGCTTGGCGGAAGTGACGGGAATGCCGTAATCAATTTTTTTATAGGTTTCCTTATCTGGTGTTTTTGCTTTTGTGGTTCCAATGCAACAGAAAACAACATCGGCTTTAAAATCTTCGGAATGTTTTTCCAGTTGGAACATATCTATCAAATGCTCCTCAATTTTTGGGGAATCTATTTCGGCAGTGCTTCGCGAAAAGAGTTTTATCTTTTCATAAGCAGGGTCTTTCAAAAGTTTTTTAAGCAGGATACTTCCCGTTAAGCCCGTTGCGCCTAAGATTATTGCAGTTTTTTTCATTGCATTCAATTTAAAGGGACTCCCAAAACAATCAGACATTAAAGATATTAAATTTGTAGGATGCAAGATGAAATGCCCATCCGCAAAATAATCCATGTAGATATGGACGCTTTTTATGCGTCCGTGGAACAGTTGGACAATCCTGAACTGCGCGGCAAGGCGATTGCCGTGGGCGGAAGCTCTGCCCGTGGTGTAGTGAGTGCGGCGAGTTATGAAGCGCGGAAGTTTGGTGTGCGAAGCGCTATGAGCGGCGCGATGGCCCGAAAACTTTGCCCCGAACTTATTTTTGTACGCACCAATTTTGAGCGCTACAAAGAAGTTTCAAAGCAGATTCGTAAAATATTTTTTGAATATACCGATTTGGTGGAACCGCTTTCGTTGGACGAAGCTTATCTGGACGTTACCGAAAACAAAAAGGGAAATCCCAGCGCCACGATGATTGCGACCGAGATTCGGAAAAAGATAAAGGAGAAGACAGGGTTGAACGCTTCCGCAGGAATTTCAGTGAACAAGTTTGTGGCAAAAATAGCCAGCGACATCAACAAACCCAACGGGCAAAAAACCATTGGCCCCGAAGAGGTAATTCCTTTTTTGGAAACGTTGGATGTGAAGAAATTTTATGGTGTCGGAAAAGTGACCAAAGAGAAAATGTACCGTTTGGGTATTTTCACGGGAAAGGATTTAAAAAGCAAATCACTTGAATTTTTGGAGGAACACTTCGGAAAGAGCGGGAGTTTTTATTACAACGTGGTACGCGGAATCCACAATAGCAAAGTGAAACCTTCACGAACGCAGAAATCCTTGGCTGCCGAACATACTTTTTCAGAAAATATTTCCTCTGAAATTTTTATGCTGGAAAGACTTGAGGAAATTGCAACAGAGGTTGAAAACAGGTTAAAAAGCAAAAAGCTGGCGGGAAAAACCGTTACGCTAAAAATAAAATACCGCGACTTTACGCTTCAAACCCGCAGCAAAACGCTACCACTTTTCATTGCTTCCAAGGAATTGATTTTGGACGTAGTTAAAGAATTGTTATTTCAGGAAAAGATGAAGGAATCGGTACGGTTGTTGGGAATTTCAATTTCACACCTAAACAACGAAACCCCGAAGAAAAAAGAGGTTCCTAAGGAATCCATAGACGTGCAACTTAAACTTGAATTTTAAGCCCACCCCCGACCCCTCCCAAAGGGAGGGGAGCTAAACCCCTTTTTAATTGGGATTTAGGTAGGACATCAAATCGAAAATTTTAAATATGATAGAAAGCTACGTATCTTTAAACTAATTTAAAACTCCAGATTATGAAGACCGTAGCTTTTTCCCTTCTTGCCCTTGCAGGTTTTGCTTTCCTTTTTTCCTGTAAAAATGATGCTAAAACAAACGAAGAAACACAGACTGTTGTAACCGATTCCATACCTGAGGAAACTGCGCCCGATGCTATGTATGTTACCGCAGTTAGTGGGTTGACTTTACGTGAATTTCCAAACTTGCAAAGTGTAAAGCTTGCCGTTATGCCTTTGGGCACGAAAGTGAAAATCGTGAATGCCGAAGGAAAAACCACGATGAACGTTGGCGGCATCGATGGGGCAATGGACGAGGTTGAATACAATAATAAAAAGGGTTTCGCCTTTAATGGTTTTCTGTCAAAGTTTTATCCACCTGAAGAAGATGCTGCCGCAAAAAATTATGCAGAGGAATTAAAAAAAGATTTTTCGAAAGTGAATTATTCCGAAGCAACTGGTGGAACCGTGAGTCAGCCTACGAAAACAGAAACACTTGTTTTACCGACT
>JAGQYY010000106.1 GCA_020435825.1 Aequorivita sp. | reverse complement strand
CAACTTCAGCCTTAAAATTAGTGCTATCTTTGCACCCAATGAACAAATTGAAATCACATACCAGAACACGTGCCCAAGAAAGCACACAGGCCATTGAGCGCCTATACATTACAATGCGTCACCTTTTTAACCGAGGGTTTTACAAACCTATGGGCGTTTCGGGCGAAACGCTTCGCGAATCATTATTAACACTCCGCCCAGAGATTTATGGTTCTATCAAAGAGGAGAAAATTGAACTGCAGGGCTTGCTCTATGTCATGGACCGTTTGCCTTATGGAATAGAGGAATGTAGATTCGTCAATTTAACGAGTGATGAAGGCTATAAAAACTCCCATTTTGAACCTATAATTCCACTAAAACGCCGTAGAAATTGCTATCGTATCGATTCGGAACAAATGAATATCGAAATAACCCGTGGCCGATCGGAGATTTACGATATCCTAACACACCTCACATTTCTTTTTATTGAGTCGCACAAAATTATGAAGCAGGTGCTCATAAACGAAAACGGCGAAGTGATCCGCGACTGGAAAAAATTGGAGCATGCTGTCTTGAAAAAAGGCAAACTTACGCAGGAAGAAAAAGAAGTGGCGCTTACGCACACAGCAAATTTCCTCGGCAGAACCTTTGAGGAAGTAAAGAGCGTATATCCTTTTTTCGCAAGTGAAAAGAACGAGAACCGCTTTTTCAACATTATATACTTTTTGGGAAAACTTGCCATAGATGAGGTTATTGCAGACAATAAACGTATAATCACTTTCAGCCCTGTATTACGCGAGCGTTTGGGACACCATATTCACGGCGAGCTGTGGGCTTATGCCATAAAGCAAGCACTTCAAGATAATGGCTTATTGGAGCGTCCGCTGCACATTATTAGTGCAAACATGCATAGTGTGATGAACAGTCTCTACGGCCCAAAAGCACTTTCTGTTGAGTTTTCAAAGAAAAAACCGATGGAGGTCTTCGAGGCGTTAAGCAACCCTGCGAATCTGAAACTACGTGAAAAAGTGACCAAAACTGCTTTAGCGGAAGGAATGATGTTTATTGAGGACCAAAGCGGGACAAACATTGACATACAGATAATTGATACCGCCAAAATAAAGCAGAGCCCCTATACAGAAGGATTAAAAGAGATTGAAACCTCCCAAAAACCTGTTATTATTGTGATGGATTATGCTTTTGGCGAACAGGCTTATGAAACGATGGATGAGCTTTTAAAGCCTTTTGTTGATGCTAATAAAGTGCGGCACTTCTTAAATGTAGCTTCAGTTTCTATAATGGGAAAAGCAGGAATTTTGGAAGGCGGGAAAGGCGATATCATGATTCCATCGGCCCATGTTTTTGAAGGCACGGCAGATAATTATCCGTTTAAGAACAAACTGGACAAATCACATTTCAAGGATGATGACGTTAAGGTTTGTACCGGTACGATGATTTCGGTATTGGGCACTTCACTTCAAAACAGGGATGTGCTAAAGTTTTTCCACAATTCCACGTGGAATGTAATAGGACTTGAAATGGAAGGCGCACATTATCAAAAAGCAATACAGGCCGCTTCAAAAATAAGAAGAAGCATCAGTCCAAAAGTGAAGGTTCGCTATGCGTATTATGCATCAGATAATCCTTTGGAAACAGGAAGCACCTTGGCCTCTGGTGGATTGGGAACAACAGGCGTAAAACCCACCTATTTGATTACCGAAAAGATGTTAAAACAGATTTTAGACACTTCTAAAAATTAATTTTGAAAAACGATAAAGTACTGATTACCGGAGGCGCAGGATTTATAGGTTCCAATTATGTGGAATACGTCCTGAAAAATTCAAAGGACGAAATTTTCGTATTGGATAAGCTAACCTATGCCGGAAATTTGCAGAATTTAGAAGCAGTTTCAGATAAAATAAACTTCATAAAAGGTGATATTTGTGATTTGGAATTTATTCAAAAACTATTCGCAGAACACCAATTTCAAAAAGTAGTCCATTTTGCTGCGGAAAGCCATGTGGACAATTCCATTTCGGGACCTTCGGAATTTATTCAGACTAACATTGTAGGAACATTCAATTTGCTCCAATGTGTCTATAAAACCTGGATGAGCGGCCCGAATGATTTGAAGGATGAATTCAAAAAAGCGCGTTTTCTTCATATTTCTACCGATGAGGTTTATGGCACTTTAGGCGAAACGGGGCTTTTTACCGAAGAAACCTCCTATGCGCCAAACAGTCCGTACAGTGCTTCAAAAGCATCATCAGATTTTATTGTGCGCAGCTATTTCCATACCTATGGTTTGCCGGTTGTAACTACCAACTGTTCCAACAATTATGGGCCAAACCAGCATAAGGAAAAATTGATACCAACGATTATTCGCAAGGCGATTTCGGGACAGCCCATACCTATTTACGGCGATGGCAAAAAAAAACGTACGTGATTGGCTTTATGTGAGGGACCATTGCAGCGGTATTTATTTGGCTTTGGAAAATGGAAAGCTGGGCGAGACATACAATATTGGCGGGCGCAATGAACGCGAAAACCTTTATATTGCAAATGTTATCTGTGAATTGCTTGATGAAATGCTTCCGAAGCAGGCATCTTATAAAGAGCAAATAACATTTGTAAAAGACCGTCCCGGCCACGATTTTAGATACGCCATAGACGCTTCGAAAATAGAAAACGAGCTTGGCTGGAAAGCCGAAGAGAACTTTGAAAGTGGCATTCGTAAAACTATTGAATGGTATTTGAACAATAAAGACAGACTATGAAGGGAATAATTTTAGCAGGAGGTTCGGGCACGCGTTTACACCCAATTACATTGGCTGTGAGCAAGCAGTTGATGCCGGTTTATGATAAACCGATGATTTATTATCCGCTTTCAACATTGATGATTGCTGGCATTCGGGATATTTTAATTATTTCTACGCCGCAAGACCTTCCGCTTTTTAAACAACTTTTGGGCGATGGCAAAAAATTGGGTTGTAATTTTCAATATGCCGAACAGGCAAATCCAAACGGCCTTGCGGAAGCTTTTATTATTGGAAAGGATTTCATTGGGAATGATAAAGTGGCATTGATACTTGGTGACAATATTTTTTACGGCTCTGGCCTGAAAGAACTTTTACAATCAAACAACAACCCTGATGGAGGTGTAATTTACGCTTACCACGTGTTAGACCCCGAAAGATATGGCGTTGTGGAATTTGATAAAATCGGAAAAGCCCTTTCCATTGAGGAAAAACCCAAAAACCCAAAATCAAATTATGCGGTTCCCGGAATTTATTTTTACGACAATAGCGTTGTAGAAATCGCGGCCAATATAAAGCCCAGCCCCCGGGGCGAACTGGAAATAACCGACGTAAACAATGAATATTTAAAGCAGGGCAAACTGAGCGTCAGTATTCTTGATAAAGGTACGGCTTGGCTCGATACGGGAACATTTGCTTCATTAATGCAGGCCGCACAATTTGTTGAGGTTATTGAGGAAAGACAGGGCCTTAAAATTGGCGCCATTGAAGAAGCTGCTTATGAAATGGGCTACATTTCGAAAGAACAATTAATAGCCTTGGCCGAACCATTGCTGAAAAGCGGCTACGGAAAACATTTACTTCAACTGGATTAAGTTTTGGAACGGATACAAACCCCTTTAAAAGATTGTTTTGTTTTAAAACCGCAGGTTTTTCAAGATGAACGCGGACTTTTTTATGAAACCTACAACCAAAAAGTTTTTGAAAAAATAACTGGTTTAAAAGTAGATTTTGTGCAGGACAACCAATCCATTTCATCAAAAGGCGTGTTGCGCGGACTTCATTTTCAAAAGGGAAAAATGGCTCAGGCTA
>JAGQYY010000105.1 GCA_020435825.1 Aequorivita sp. | reverse complement strand
TACGCCAAGAAAAAATCCTGCAATTGGATAGAGCTAAATAGCTATGTGCATAATTTTCCTTCGCATAAATTTTTCTACAACCAAGGTTTTGTGGCGAAGGGGTATCATTTTGTGAAGGAACTAAATTAATTCAGAATTCAGAATTCAAAATTCAGAATTGTGCCGCTTTCAACCTCATAGGCTTCTTTCCCCTGCTCAAAAACGCGCGCTTTCAATTCGCCTTTTAAAATAATTTCATCACCACTTACACGCAACCAACTGCCTTCGCGCAAACCAACAACTGGAACTGTATTCTGCGTATGGAATTCCGCGATGCGGGTTTCACGGGTCTCGCCCATATGCTTGCTGCTTGGGTCTGGGTCCAAATAATGTGGGTTGAGGTTAAAGGGAATTACGCCCAAGGTTTTAAAGGAAGGCGGATAAACAATCGGCATGTCGTTGGTGGTCTGCATCGTGGGGCCGCAAATATTGCTGCCCGCGCTCGTGCCCATATACGGCAAACCGTTGAATATAGCTTCACGAAGCGGTCGCATCAATTCCAAACGGTAAAGCGCGCTCACCAAAACAAAGGTATTGCCACCTCCCGTAAATGTGCCTTTTGCGTTTTTAATAGCCTCCACAGGATTTTCAAAAGTGTGCAGTCCAACCAGTTTTTTACCAGTTTTAGAAAATGCTTTCGCTGCTTTTTCGGTGTACTCGTCGTGGCTCATGCCGCCCGGGCGGGCGTAGGGGATAAAGAGTACTTCTTCGGTATCCTTAAAAAGTGCTGCCATTTCTTCTGTTAGATAATCTAAATATTCTCCGCCGTAAACGGTGCTGGTGCTTGCTATTAGTAGGTTTTTCATTAAAAGTGGATATTAACATTTGTAAATTTAGTAATAGAATAAGGAAATTTTAAATTATCTTAGGTGGAAATTGTTTTATCAAGTATATAAAATCTTTTAACCCAATAAGATTTTTTAATAACAACCCCAATTTAATTGAGGAACTGCCCAATGGTCTGTATAAAATAGAAAAAGTATATGATGGTGGGGCTACTCAGGAAACAGTGATTTTCAAGGTGCAATAAAATTTTAAAGAAAATGCAATGGTTTTGAAAAATGTCTTATTACTAATTTTATTTATTCCTGAGGGTTGCTTTTCCCAGTTTGGACCACAGCAGATTATAGAAATTGTTACTGGAAATCCAAGATTTGTCTATTCATCTGATTTGGATAGCGATGGGCGAATGGATGTTTTAAGTGTGCTTCAAGGAGAAAATAAAATTGTATGGTATCAAAATACTGATGGAGTAGGTAATTTCAGTAACCAAAGAATTATTACTGCAAATCTAGAATCGTCCACAACAGCTATAGTAGCTGATATTGATGGCGATGATGATATGGATATTCTTGGTGTTTCAGGCCCTCAAGACAAAGTGGTTTGGTTTGAAAATCTTGATGGCTCAGGTACTTTCGGTGTACAGAATATCATAACAACCCAAGCTGATGGTGCAATTGGTTTATATGCTTCCGATTTGGACACTGATGGGGATATGGATGTACTTTCGGCATCATTTTTAGACAACAAAATAGCCTGGTACGAAAATACGGATGGCCTCGGTACTTTTGGACCCCAGCGGATACTTACGAACAGTGCCCTGAGCACTCGTGATGTGTATGCGGCAGACCTTGATGGCGACGGCGATATGGACGTGATTGCCGCATCCACGGCGGACGACCGGGTGATTTGGTTTGAAAACTTGGATGGGCTGGGGAATTTTGGCCCTGTGAAAATTATAACCAGCAGCGCAAACGGTGTGATAGCGGTGAGGGCCGCTGATATTGACGGCGATGGCGACAATGATGTTATTGCCGCCATCTTTGGCGATGGCGAGATTTCTTGGTATGAAAATGTGGATGGATTGGGAAATTTTGGGGCGGAAAAAGTTGTAACCTCTCAATCATTAGGCGTACGTATAATACAGGCTGCTGATATTGATAAAGATGGAGATTTAGATATAGTTTATGCCTCAGCTGGTGATGATATTATAGGCTGGTGTGAAAATACTGATGGTCTTGGAACTTTTGGCACGAGACAAATAATTACAGATGAAGTAATGGGCGCAGGAGCGGTATTTGCGGCCGACTTGGATGGAGATACGGATCTGGATGTAATTTCAGCTTCAATAATGGACAATAAAATAGCCTGGTACAAAAACCTGACCATATTAGGAGTCCAAGAAAGTTTTGCAGAAAGTTTTTCCGTTTACCCCAATCCTGTAAAAAATGTTTTGAACATAGCCCCCAAAAGTGACCTTAAAATAGAAAATATAAATTTATTTGATGCGCTGGGAAGACAAGTGTTTCAGGAAAACAGTGAAAAGGCCACCGTGGATTTTGCCGATATTTCAAACGGCATTTATTTTTTAAAGTTGCAAACCTTAAATAGTATTTTCACAATAAAAATTATTAAAGAGTAGTTTTAACATCCACCTTCCAAAATTTTATCTTTTCCCTAACAAAACAAATCCGTATTTTTAGTGGATGACAAAAAGACTACTTCTCTTATTATTTATCGCTACTGCTCCCGCACTTTTTGCGCAGGATATTGCCCGCACCAAAGTTTCCGGAAAAATCCATGTGCCCCAAGGCGAGGACGCCGAAGGTATTTCCGTTTACAACATTTCTTCACAAAAAGGAACCATTACCGACGCCGATGGTGCTTTTGAAATTTCAATAGCCGAAAACGACCGTTTACAAATAACTGCCTTGCAATACCAATCATTTACCGTTATTGTGGACAAAGGTATTGTGGAGCGCAAAATGATGAATATTTTCCTGAACCCTACTGTAAACCAGTTAGAGGAGGTTGTGGTCCGGCCTTATGACCTTACGGGAAACATCAATGCAGATGTGAAAAAAATACCAACTTATACCGGAACAAAGGATTTAAAACTTTCTTTTTACAATTTGAAATATGGCGATGATCTAGAGCCTGATGCTAAAACTCAAATATCAGGCAACGCGGCAGAGGAAGCCCTTCATGGTAATTCACTAAAAAACGGCGCAAATGTTTTGGCACTGCTTGGAGGCGTGGCCCAATTGCTTTTTCCGAAGGGTGAGAAGATATCAATAGTTGATAAACAGGAAAAACAAAGTTTGGTAAGCAATAATATTCAGCAGCGTTTTAGCAAAGATTTTATTGCGGCAAATTTTGATATTCCTGAGGATAAAGCGGTTGACTTTCTTTTCTATGCCCAAGAAAACGGTCTGGATCAAGATTTATTAAAACCCCAAAACGAAATGCAGTTGATGGAGTTTCTTTTCAAAAAAAGCAAGGAATATAAAGAACGCAGTGAGTAAAAAAGTTTTTTATAGTTTGCTCATTTGTTGTTTTGGAGTGTTTCAGCTTTCCGCTCAGCAAAAGTCATTACAAGGAAAAATAACAAACGAAGCCGATATTGAAGGCATCCACGTGATGAATCTTGCTTCGCGCTTCAATACAATTACTGATGAAAATGGTCATTTTTCCATAAATGTAAAGCCACTGGATACGCTTCTTTTTTCCTCCATAAAATATATACCGGAAAAAGTAGTGGTAACCGAAGCCATTTTTGAAAAAGGAATCATCACGGTTATGCTCTCCGAACTAGTAAATGAGCTTGACGAAGTATTTTTAAAACCAAATCTTTCCGGCAATATTGCGGCAGATCTTAAAAAGATAAAAACCGAAAAACCCATTAATTTTGATGATGTTGGTATTCCCGGGTTTAAAGGAGAGCCAAAGGAGAAAATTGTGCCCATGTACTTTGCTGTAACGCCCCTTAGTATAAATCTTGAAGCATTGTACAAACATATTTCGGGTTATTACAAGGATTTAAAAACCCGAAG
>JAGQYY010000104.1 GCA_020435825.1 Aequorivita sp. | reverse complement strand
GCCTATCTCTATAATTTTGTGAACAAACCTGCAAAAACTCAGGAAAAAGTCCACCAAATTTTAAACGAACTATACCAAAACGCTCCCGACGGAATTTCGGGTAACGAAGACTGTGGGCAAATGAGCGCGTGGTATGTTTTTAGTGCGATGGGCTTTTATCCCGTAACGCCCGCGAGCAATCAATATATTATCGGGACGCCTTTGTTTGAGAGGGTTACGATTAATTTGGAATCCCGAGAAAATTCGGGAGGAAAAAAGTTTGAAATTAAAGCTGAAAATCTTTCGGACACCAATAAATATATCGCTTCGGCAACCTTGAACGGCAAACCATTGAATAGAAGTTTTATTTACCATTCCGAAATTATGGACGGCGGAAAACTGGTTTTAAATATGGCCGACAAACCGTCGAAATGGGCCACGAAAGATGATGAAATCCCAAAAACTGAAATTACCGAAAATCGTATTGTTCCCGCTCCATTTATTGCAAAAGGTGATGTTGCCTTCAAAAATGAAACGGAGATATCGCTTGCGGTTGCTTCGGCTTCGCTCAGCAACCGTAGTTTGGAGAAAACGGACATATTTTTTTCTTTGAACGATTCCGATCCTGACCGCCCGGCAGGCGCGTTCAAAAAATATTCGCAACCCTTTACAATTTCCGAAGAAACCGTACTGAAAACATATTCAAAAAAAGAAAATTCAAAAAGCGAAATTCTCGCTACACATTTCTACAAAATAGACCCTAACCTCAGCATAAAACTGGAAACCGAATACGCCAACCAATACAATGGCGGCGGCAACGATGCATTGATTGACGGTGTTCACGGCGCAATCGATTTTAGAACCGGGGCTTGGCAGGGCTACCACGACAAGGATTTAAAGGCGACGGTTAATTTGGGTTCTTCAAAAGAAGTGAAGACCGTTTCAGTAAATTTTATGCAAGACCAACGCAGTTGGATTTTTTATCCTTCGGAAGTTTCCTGTTCGGTTTCGGAGAATGGAACCGATTTTACCGAATTGCCAATCCAAAAAATTGACGGAGGAATTCCTTCGGAAGAAGCTGGAATCAAAACAATTCAATTCGAAATAAATAAAAACATCCAATTCATAAAAATCATTGCTAAAAATTTCGGCGACCTCCCAAAAGGACATTTGGGTTACGGTGGGAAGGCTTGGCTTTTTGTGGATGAAATTAGCCCCCTAACCTCCGAAGGGGGCAACTAAAATTTGTCTGGTCGAGCGCAGTCGAGACCTTTTTTTAATTAAAATTTAAAATGATAAAAAACCTAATTTTTACCATAGCAATTTTCAGTTGCATAATCACATTCGCGCAAACCAAGGATTACACCCAATTCGTAAATCCTTTTATCGGGACGGACCGGATGGGCCACACGTTTCCCGGAGCGACTGCGCCCTTTGGAATGGTGCAATTGAGCCCACAGACCAATGTGCAAACAATGTACAAACCCGATGGAAGTTACAACCCGAAAACCTATGAATACTGCGCAGGCTATCAATATGCAGATTCAACGATAATTGGGTTTTCGCATACCAATTTCAGCGGAACGGGACATTCTGATCTGGGGGATTTTTTGGTAATGCCAACGGTTGGAAAATTGGTTTTGGAACCGCTAAAAACTGAAGCTGGAGAAAAGGGTTTTTATTCCACTTTTTCACATAAAAACGAAATGGCGTCGCCCGGTTATTACAAAGTGAAACTGGACGATTATAACATTTCCGCAGAACTTACCGCTAGCGAGCGTGTGGGTTTTCATCAATACACATTCCCAAAAAGTGAGGAGGCGCACATCATTCTCGATATGGTTTACAACGTTTATGGTTACGATGATAAAAATGTTTGGACTTTTGTTCGTGTTGAAAATGATTCTACCGTAACGGGGTATCGGCAGACCCATGGTTGGGCTCGCACCAGAACAGTTTATTTTGCTATGGAATTTTCAAAACCTTTTAAAAGTTACGGTCATAAAAAATATGACAAAGCCAAATACAACGGGTTTTATAGAAAATTCAACGAAGCCGAAAATTTCCCCGAAATGGCAGGTAAGGAAATTCGGGCCTATTTCAATTTTGACACTTCAGAAAACGAAAAGATTGCAATAAAATTTGCGCTTTCATCTGTAAGTACGGAAGGTGCAATGAAAAATTTAAAAGCAGAAATTCCGCATTGGGATTTTGAAAAAACCAAAGCCGAAACCCAGCAAAAGTGGAACAGGGAACTTTCAAAAGTTGAAGTAAAATCAATCACGCCCGAAGATAAAATCAATTTTTATACTTCGCTTTACCACACGATGCTCAGCCCGATTATCTATGAGGACGTGGACGGAAAATACCGCGGCCTGGACCAAAACATCCACACTTCGGACGGCTTTATCAATTACACCATTTTTTCACTTTGGGATACCTACCGTGCGCTACATCCGCTTTTCAACATTTTGCAGCCGAAGCGCAATAACGATATGATAAAAAGTATGCTCGCCCACCACGACCAAAGCGTTCACAAAATGTTGCCCATTTGGAGCCATTATGCCAATGAAAACTGGTGTATGATCGGCTATCACGCCACTTCGGTGATTGCAGATGCAGTAGCGAAAAATGTAGGCGATTTCGATAAAAACCACGCTTTGGAAGCTTCCATAAATACCGCAAATGTTGACTATTTTGACGGCGTTGGCGACTACAAAAAAATGGGGTTCGTTCCCGAGGACAAAAGCAGTTCGTCCGTTTCCAAAACCTTGGAATATGCCTATGACGATTGGTGCATTGCGCAAATTGCCAAAAGTGTTGGAAATACAGAAGCCGAAAAGGAATATTTAAAACGTTCGGAATATTTCAAAAATGTGTATGACCAAAAAATTGGATATATGCGACCCAAGCTTTCCGATGGAAAATTCAGAAAGGAATTCGACCCGCTGGACACGCACGGGCAAGGTTTTATTGAAGGAAATGCGTGGAATTACGGACTTTATGTACCTCAAAATTTAGATGAAATGATTGCAATGATGGGTGGAAAGGAACGTTTTTCAAAGCATTTGGACTCCCTTTTTACAATGGAGCTCGATGAAAAGTACATCGAAAAAAATGAAGACATAACCCGTGACGGCATTATGGGCAATTATGTGCACGGTAACGAACCCGGCCACCACATTCCGTATCTTTATAATTGGACCGGAAAGGAATGGAAAACGCAGGAACGCGTACGGAAAATTATGGCTGAAATGTACGCCCCAAAAGCGGATGGCCTTTGTGGAAACGACGATGCCGGGCAGATGAGCGCGTGGTATATTTTTAGTGCGCTGGGTTTTTATCCAGTCGTTCCCGGCTCACCGAATTATGCTTTGGGAAGTCCGTTGGTGGAAGAAGCAATCTTGCATTTGGACAATGGAAATTCAGTAAAAATTATTGCAAAAAACCAAAGTGCAAAAAATATTTATGTAAAAAGCGTTTTGGTTGATGGAAAAAAACTGGACCGCAACTATTTGACCCACAACGAAATTACAAAGAGCAAAGAGATTGTTTTTGAAATGACAAATAAACCACAGAAATAAGATTATGAAACGCAGAAAATTTATCCAAAATGCTTCGCTTTCCACCATTGGGATTGCGGTGGGAAGTTCCGTTTTTGCTTCGGAAAACAATATTTCTTCATTCACTTCTGAAGAAAAAAAGAATGAAAACCCCTCTGAAAATTTTCCATTGGTAATCGCCACTTGGAACGTAAACGATAGCACCGCCGAAGCATGGCGCGTTTTGCAGGAAGGAAAATCGGCACTCGATGCCGTGGAGAAAGGCTGTATGATTGAAGAAGCAAATGCCGAAGGGCAATCTGTGGGGATTGGCGGTTTACCGGATCGCGATGGCAACGTAACGCTCGATGCCTGCATTATGGACAGCAAAGGCAATTACGGAGCAGTGGTTTATCTTCAGAATATCGTGCATCCAATTTCGGTAGCCCGAAAAGTGATGGAAGACACCCCACACGTTATTTTGGCAGGAAAAGGTGCCGAACAATTTGCCTATTCCGAAGGATTTCAAAAAACAAATCTGCTTACCGAAGCTTCAAAAA
>JAGQYY010000103.1 GCA_020435825.1 Aequorivita sp. | reverse complement strand
CTGAAAAGTTTCAAGAAGCACTTTCAAAAACGAAATTCATCGTCGGTCAAAATGTAGATTTCGATGTAAATATTATGGGCGCGGAATTTTTCCGGTTGGGAATTGAAAACCCATTGCCAAAGCTTTCGGTTTTGGACACCTGTACCGAAACCACTGCCCAACTTTGCCAAATTCCCGGTGGACGTGGCGGAAAGTTTAAACTGCCTACACTTACTGAGCTTCACGAGTTTTTATTTAATGCGCCTTTTGCCGAAGCACATAATGCCACGGCAGACGTTGAGGCAACCACGCGTTGTTTCCTTGAATTGGTTCGCCGTCAGATTTTCACAAAGGAAGAACTTGATGTGCAACCGGATTACTTCGAAAACTTTTCCGAAGAAAACCCGCGGCCAATTGAATTAATTGGGCTGGAGCATATAAATCTAAAAAAAGCTTCCGAAAGAATACGAAAGCAAATGCAGGCCGCTTCGGAAACCGAGGAAATCTCTTCCGAAGAAATAAAGGAAAACATCGCCACGCTCGAGGATGCCCCGTTTGTGCACCTTCACAACCATTCGCAGTTTTCAATCCTGCAATCCACTTCCAGTACTATGGATTTGGTAAACGCCGCCGTGGCAAACAACATGCCCGCAGTTGCCATAACCGATTCCGGTAATATGATGGGCGCATTTCACTTTGTGCAAGCGGTTTCCAATTACAACAGATCACTTTCTGAAGACGATGCAACAAAACAGATAAAAGCGATTGTTGGTTGCGAATTTTTTGTCTGCGAAGACCACCGCAACAAAAACCACAAAGACAACGGCTACCAAATTGTGATGCTCGCCAAGAACAAAAACGGCTACCACAATTTGGCAAAAATGGCCTCCATCGCATATACCGAAGGATTTTATTACGTGCCGCGAATTGACAAAAATATTGTAGAAAAATACAAGGAAGATATTATCGTACTTACCGGAAGCCTATACGGCGAAGTTCCCGGAAAGATTTTGAACATAGGCGAAAACCAAGCCGAGGAAGCTTTGCTTTGGTGGAAGGAAATGTTTGGCGAAGACCTGTATGTAGAAATTATGCGCCACAATCAGGAAGATGAAAGGCGAGTAAACGATGTTTTGGTCGAAATGGCAAAGCGCAACAATGTAAAAATCGTTGCCTGCAACAATACCTATTATATTAAGAAAGAAGATGCCAATGCACACGATATTTTACTCTGTGTAAAAGACGGTGAAAAGCAGGCAACACCCATTGGTCGCGGTCGCGGTTATCGTTATGGTTTGCCAAACCAAGAGTATTATTTTAAGGGGCAGGATGAGATGAAAGCGCTTTTCAAAGACCTGCCGGAAGCCATCTTGAATATTGAAGAAGTAGTTTCAAAAATAGAGCCTTTCAGCCTGCATCGCGATGTTTTGCTTCCAAACTTTGGTATTCCGAAAGAATTTTTAAATACTGATGATATTGATGGAGGCAAGCGAGGTGAAAATGCCTATTTGCGATATTTAACATACGAAGGTGCAAAAAGACGTTATCCAGAATTGATTGAGGTTTCTTACGAAGCACTGACAGATTCTGAAATTCCGGAAGGCACTTCTGATAGGGTGAAAGAAATAAAGCAACGTCTCGATTTTGAACTTGAGGTAATTGCAAATACAGGATATCCCGGCTACTTTTTGATTGTACAGGACTTTATTGCCGAAGCCCGAAAAATGGGCGTTTCCGTTGGACCGGGCCGTGGTTCGGCAGCGGGTAGTGCCGTGGCGTATTGTTTGGGGATTACCAATATTTGCCCTATTAAATACGATTTGCTTTTTGAGCGTTTCCTAAATCCGGACCGTGTGAGTATGCCCGATATCGATATCGATTTTGACGATGAAGGCCGAAGCAAGGTAATGGATTATGTAATTGACAAATATGGAAGTAATCAAGTTGCTCAGATTATTACCTATGGAACGATGGCCGCAAAATCTTCCATTCGCGATACGGCCCGGGTGTTGGATTTGCCGTTGAACGATGCCGATAGAATTGCGAAACTCATTCCGAACATGACCAAACTAAACAAAGTATTTGGTTTGAGCGAGGCGGAATTGCGAAGCCGTTTTAGAAGCGATGAGCTTCCGAAAGTGAACGAGCTTTTAAATCTTTCCGAAGGAAGTGATCTGGAAGCGCAAACCATAAATCAGGCAAAAATTCTGGAAGGCTCGGTTAGAAATACCGGGATCCACGCTTGTGGAGTGATTATTACCCCAAGTGATATTACAGATTTTGTTCCCGTTGCCACAGCAAAGGATTCTGATTTGTACGTTACGCAGTTTGATAACTCGGTCGTTGAAAGTGCGGGACTTTTGAAAATGGATTTTCTTGGACTGAAAACATTGACGCTAATAAAGGACACGGTAAAACTCGTTAAGCACAAACATAATATAGACCTCGATCCGGACAACTTCCCGCTCGATGATGAAAAAACGTACGAGCTTTTCCAAAGAGGGGACACGGTTGGGATTTTTCAGTATGAATCTGCCGGAATGCAGAAGTATATGAAGGAATTGAAACCAACGGTATTTGCTGATCTTATTGCAATGAACGCCCTTTACCGTCCCGGTCCGATGGAATATATTCCCAGTTTCGTTCGCAGAAAACACGGCGAGGAAGAAATTGAATACGACCTTCCAGCGATGGAGGAATATTTAAAGGAAACCTACGGAATTACGGTCTATCAAGAGCAGGTGATGTTACTGTCGCAAAAGTTGGCTGGTTTTACTAAAGGTGAAGCCGATGTATTGCGAAAAGCAATGGGGAAAAAACAAAAAGCTGTTCTCGACAAAATGAAACCACAATTTGTGGAACAGGCTTCTGAAAAAGGACACGACCCCGAAAAACTTGAAAAAATCTGGAAAGATTGGGAAGCGTTTGCAAGTTATGCTTTCAATAAATCTCATTCCACCTGCTACGCTTGGATTGCCTACCAAACCGCCTATTTAAAGGCGCATTACCCTGCGGAATATATGGCAGCGGTACTTTCAAATAACATGAGCGACATAAAGCAGGTTACCTTTTTTATGGACGAATGCAAGCGAATGGGGCTTACCGTTTTGGGGCCAGATGTAAACGAGTCCTTCCACAAATTTACGGTGAACGACCAAGGCGCCATCCGTTTTGGGATGGGGGCCGTAAAAGGCGTGGGCAGCAGTGCCGTGGCAACGATTGTTGAAAACAGAAAGGACGGGAAGTACAAATCGGTTTTTGATTTGGCCAAGCGAATCGATCTGCGTTCCGCAAATAAAAAAGCATTTGAAAACTTAGCGCTTGCGGGTGGTTTTGACAGTTTCGATACGCATCGAGCGCAATACCTGCACGACGATGGTGATGGCGTTATGTTTATTGAAAAAGTGTTGCGTTATGCGGCAAAATACCAGGAAACGCAGAACTCTTCACAAGTAAGTCTTTTTGGTGATGCCAGCGAAGTGCAAATCCCTGAACCGGAAGTTCCTCCGTGCGAGGAATGGGGCACTATGAAAAAACTGAAGCAGGAACGCGAAGTGGTGGGCGTTTATATTTCGGGCCATCCGCTTGACGATTTCAAAATAGAGATGAACAGTTTTACCAATTGTAAAGTTTCAGATTTTAACCATTTGGAAGATTTTATCAATAAAGAATTATGCTTTGGGGGTGTGGTCAGCGATGTGCAGCACCGTGAATCAAAAGCTGGAAAGGGCTGGGCCATCTTCACCGTAGAAGATTATGAGGATAGTTATGATTTCAAAATTTTTGGGGAAGAATATTTAAAGTGGCGCCATTTCTTGGTCCCGAATAGCTTTATTTACGGTCGCGTTTTTGTAAAAGAAGGTTGGACAAACCGTGAAACAGGCAAAAAGGGTGAGCCACGACTTCAGTATAATAACGTTCAATTGCTTCACGACGTGATGGAAACCTATGGAAAAAAATTGACCCTAACGATTCCTTTAAACGATTTAAAAGAAGGGAAAATAAATTCGCTTAAAAATCTTGTAAAAACCCATAAAGGCGAAAAGCAGCTATTTTTTGTGGTTTATGAAAATGAGGAAAAAATCCATTTAACCATGCCCAGTAGAAAACACAAAATCAATATTTCAAAGGAATTGCTTGATGAATTGCAGCGTGAACAGTTAAGTTATAAGCTAAATTGATCTATCCATTTGAAACTAAAACCAGAAACCAAAAACCCAGAACCCAGAATCTATAGCCACAACCCACAACGACAACCGATTATAGAAATAAACAATACTAACATTTCCTAAACATATATTAACCCAGTAA
>JAGQYY010000102.1 GCA_020435825.1 Aequorivita sp. | reverse complement strand
GAAACTCAAAAAAGCCTTCAATCAAACTCAAAACTGCTCATTTTCGCTTCAATCAAAAAAGTCAAGATGACTTCAATGGGAAAAGGTTACCTTTGCCAAAATTTTACCTATGATTTCAGAGAAAGAATTACAACAGCGAAGTGATAACAAATGTGAACTTTGCGGTTCCGAAGATAATTTAAGTGTTTATGAAGTGCCAAACCTGCCTGCCGGCAAGGCAGGTTCCCCGGCAGCTGTGGCCGAAACAAGCATATTCATCTGCAAAACCTGTAACGAACAAATAGAAGATCCAGAAAAAGTAGCACCAAACCATTGGCGCTGCTTGAACGATAGTATGTGGAGCACCGTTCCTGCAGTACAGGTTATGGCGTGGCGTATGCTGAACCGGTTGAAGGCCGAAGGCTGGCCACAGGATTTACTGGATATGATGTATTTGGATGAAGAAACCACGGCATGGGCAAAAGCAGGCTTGGCCGAGACCAAAAACGCGGTAATCCACAGGGATAGCAATGGCAATATACTGGAAGCCGGAAATTCTGTGGTGCTTATTAAGGACTTAAAAGTAAAAGGGAGTAGCATGGTTGCCAAACAAGGAACGGCAGTTCGCAGAATTTCCCTCGATCACGAAAACGAAAAATACATTGAAGGCAAGGTCGATGGCCAACAAATAGTAATTATTACTGATTTTGTAAAAAAAATATAGCAATAGGCCTAATTTATACAGGTTTTCGTTTCCGTAACCAGTGCAAGCTGAAAATCCCTGCCTGCGGCAGGCAGGCGCAAGCCCCGACGCTTCGGGGTTCAGCAGCAGGCAAGCAATTACTTGTGGCAATATTGGCAACGGGCTTTATTTTCTTACAATCTCAACTTCTTCGGGTACTTTAAACAGAATGATGCATCCGGTATCCGTTTTTACGGAGTGCTTAAAGTTTGGGGGTGTAAATAGAAAATCTCCTTTAGTCAATTTATGTTCATTAAAATAGGCCTCGCCTTCTAACACGAAGGCCTCTTCTCCGGCAGGATGATTGTGGTAGGGGTAAGAAGCGCCCGCCTCAAATTTTAGTAAAAATATTGGAGGTCTGTTTGTTGCTTTATCAAAGTGGAGGACTTTTATAAAAATCCCATTTGTATCAACGCCCTCTTCCAATAAGGGTTTCCAGTCCATTTTTTCACTTTGGGTAATATAGTTGCTCATAGTTAAATTTATTTCTTTTATCGTTTTGTTGCCAGATTGTTTTTTAGTATAGTCCTTTGCTTTCTCCACCATTTTGTGCAACGTGCTTGAATACAATGCTGCATTGTTTTTTAGGTGTTGTTGTAAAATTGGGCTTTTTTCTATGGCTATTCCTGTAAATTGAATAAGCGAAGCCTTGTTCTCTTTGCCTAAACTGTTTTCAAGCACTGCAATTTGTTCCAAATAATTTAGGTAAACTTCGGCGATGCTCAACACTCTGCTATAATCCGTATTGGATGGTGAAATGTTAGTATTGTCGAAAAAATATTTTCTCAGTTCCGGATATTGGATTAAATAACCCCGAATGGCTTCTGCCTGGGTGTAGATTGAAGCATGTGTGGAGCTTCGAAGTGAGGCCTTTAGGTCTCTAAGTTGCAGATATAGTATCGGGATCCCGATTGCGGTAACCAATATTCCTATAACCGGAAGTATATTATTGATCATAATGTTTTTTAGCTTGTTGCCAATTTATATGTTATATTATCAATATGCAAGTACGCACCAAACCTGTCGACAGGCAGGCGAGCAATTATTTATAGGCATTTGTTGTGCGTAGTTTTTTATATTCCACCATTTTCAGTTTTTTCGTAATTCAGACGTCCATTTTTAAATTCAAAAATGACTCTTGTCCAATCGCTCAAACTTAAAAATAAGTGATTTTTTCTTTTTAATTCCGCAAAACATGGAATCAGCGTTATATTAAATTGTCCATCTTTTATTGTCAAAGGAAATATCTTTACATATCTCAATTCACCTTTATTTTCCCTAAATATTTTCTTTCTATTTCCCAATCCGATTTTTTGAATTCGATATCCGCTTATTGAATCAGGAATATTAGATAAGTAATCTTGGTACTCGATAAAAATTGTTTTCGGTTGTTTTACTTGCGAGTATTTATTATAAAATGAATCAATTTGCACTATATATTTTTCGATTGAAGTCAAGTACAAAGAGTCCGTTTCCGATATTTTCAAAAATTCCGAATTCTGATTTTTATTCTGTCCGAATGAACCGACTGAAATAAAAAGAAATAAAAATATGGTTAGAAATCTGTTCATTTAAATTATGCACAACAGGCGAATATACACTTAAGAATTCAAAAGAAATAGAAGATGCAGGGTTGTGCCCTTTTTGTATTATTATTTGCTCATCTCTGTAAAATAGTGATAAAACTGCGGGATGGTTTCAATTCCTTTTAAATAATTCCAAATCCCGAAATGCTCGTTGGGCGAGTGGATGGCATCGCTGTCCAAACCAAAGCCCATCAATATAGTCTTGCTTTTCAATTCCTTTTCAAACAATGCCACAATCGGGATACTCCCACCACTACGCTGTGGAATGGGCGTTTTTCCAAAGGTTTCTTCATAAGCCTTTTCAGCAGCTTTATAACCTATATTATCAATTGGGGTAACATACGCTTGGCCACCGTGGTGCGGGGTCACTTTTACGCGAACGCCTTTTGGGGCTATGCTTTCAAAATGTTTTTTGAAAAGATCCGTAATCTTTTTCCAGTCTTGGTTTGGCACCAAGCGCATACTTATTTTTGCAAAAGCTTTGCTTGCGATTACCGTTTTGGCGCCTTCGCCTGTGTAGCCGCCCCAAATTCCGTTTACGTCCAATGTTGGTCGGATACTATTGCGCTCGTTGGTTGTATAGCCTTTTTCGCCATAAACCGCATCAATGTCCAAAGCCTTTTCATAATCTTTAAGATTGAAAGGAGCTTCTGCCATTTTCTCGCGTTCCCTTTTTGACAGCTTTTGCACATCGTCATAAAAACCGGGGATGGTAATGTGGTTGTTTTTATCGTGAAGCGAAGCGATCATTTTGGTCAAAACGTTTATAGGGTTTGCCACGGCACCACCGTACAATCCACTGTGCAGATCACGGTTTGGGCCGGTAACTTCCACTTCTACATAACTCAAGCCGCGAAGTCCCGTAGTTATGGAAGGCACGTCTTTCGCAATCATGCCCGTGTCGCTGATCAAGATGACATCGTTGGCCAATTTCTTTTTGTTCTTTGTAACAAACCAGCTCAAGCTGGAACTGCCAACTTCCTCTTCGCCCTCGATCATAAATTTTACGTTGCAGGGCAGTTGGTTTGTTGCGGTCATATACTCCAACGCCTTTACGTGCATGTACATTTGGCCTTTGTCATCGCAACTGCCGCGGGCATAAATGGCACCTTCGGGGTGCAGTTTTGTTTTCTTTATTACGGGTTCAAACGGCGGGCTGTCCCACAAATCCAATGGATCTGGCGGTTGCACGTCGTAATGGCCGTAAACGAGAATGGTTGGCAGTTTTTTGTCAATTATCTTTTCGCCGTAAACAATGGGGTAACCGGGTGTTTCACATATTTCCACCGAATCGCAGCCTGCTTTTGCAAGTTGTTTTTTTACGGCTTCGGCAGTTTTTAGCACGTCTTTTTTGTAAGCTGAATCGGCACTGATGGAAGGTATTTTCAACAATTCTATCAACTCGTCCAGAAAGCGTTGTTTGTTTTTTTCAATATAAGGCTTTGCACTTTTCATTTTTTATTCTTTAAAGAAATGCTAAGGTACAAAACACGTCCTAAAAAAGATGGGTTGTGCGCGGAAATGCTATTTCTGGGCTTTTTTATGAATAGTGAAATTTTACGTAAAAAAATATTTATAAAATAGAATTCTTGTTTATATTTGCACCCGCCTAAGCAAGTTTTGAAAAAGGCGGGCAGGCTTCTTTTGCAATGCAATATGTCCTAAGTGTTGTAAAGGGTTTTGATGCAGGCGTGGTGGAATTGGTAGACACGCTAGACTTAGGATCTAGTGCCGTGAGGTGTGAGAGTTCGAGTCTCTCCGCCTGTACAAAGAAAAACCGTAATTACTTATTAATTAAGTTTTTACGGTTTTCTGTTTTTTGTATTTGTACGATTAATGTACGGTTGATAGTTTTTTAACCTCAACGGTGTAACAATTTTAGTTTCTGAAAAGGTGTGTAATTTCTGTCTCCTTGAAACTGTTTACACGTGCCTGTGCAATCATTTGAACAACAAAAAAGGGGTTTCCGTAATGGTCGCCCTCTTTTTATTTTCATACGT
>JAGQYY010000101.1 GCA_020435825.1 Aequorivita sp. | reverse complement strand
GTGATGAAAAGAGTAAATGGAAAATCGGTTACTGTTTCTTCGGAAATAAAAACAGTCCCGAACGTACTTTGAAATACTGACAAATTTAAAAACCGAAAGCAGTTGCTTTTTGCAATCGGGTGCTTTTGAAATGATTGTTCGTTTTTTTGAATAATCTTTCTAAGTAATCCTTTCGCACAAAACCATTTGATTTCTCTTTAAATTCTCAGTATTTCCGTGCCGGAAGGATGGTTTTCCTTTACTTTTTTCTTTTGAAATACTAAAGTGCGTTAGGGATTAAGGCTTTGTTTGAGCTCTTTATTTTTTGAAAATAAAAATAAAAGCGAGTGCCGAAAGCCCGACCCAGCTTTTTAAGCTGGGGAACGCCCAAAATAAACTTACCCAAAAGCAGCACCGGTAGCTTGAAAAGTAAGTGGACATGCCTTGACGGGCGCTGTCAAAATTAATGTTGAACTTGCCTGCCATCGCGCAGGTTATAAAAATGTAGAAACGATGAAAAGAGTAAGAATCAATGCCGGAAACGTAGGTTTGGTTTTTAAAAGGGGCGATTACCAAGGCGTAATCACTCAAGGCATCCACTGGTTGGGTTTTGGCAAAACGGTGCTGCAATACAGCATGGCGACAGCCTTTAACGCACCAAAGGAATTGGAACTTTTATTAAAAGACGAAAAATTGAAAGCGATGCTTCACATAATTGAAGTGAAGGATAATGAACTGGTTTTAGTTTTCAAAAATGGAAGGTTTAGCCAAGTTTTGAAATCCGGACGCTATGCTTTTTGGAAAGGTTTGATGGAGTACGAATTCACAACTGTGGATTTGGGCAAGATCTACATCACCGAAAAAATTGATAAAGCGCTTTTCGGCAATGCCGAATTAAGCAAACATATTAGGGTTTTTGAGGTGGCTGCTTTTGAAAAGGCAGTATTTATTGTGGACGATGTGTATGTAAAAACTTTGGGAAGCGGTACCTACCGTTTCTGGAGAAACGATACTACCATCAAAATTGCAAAGGTAGATTTACGCCAATTGCAACTTGAGGTTGCCGGACAGGAATTGTTGACCAAAGATAAAGCCGCAATCCGTATCAACTTTGATACGCAGTACAAAGTAATTGATATTGAAAAAGCGTTGCTGGACAACAAAGATTTTGAAAAGCAATTGTACGTTGCCTTGCAGCTTGCGCTGCGAGCTTACGTGGGAACATATACTCTTGATGAACTTTTGGAAAACAAAGCGCAAATTGCGAAAGCTGTGTTTGAAGACACAAAGACAGCCGCGATTAAGTTAGGTGTAGCAGTATTGAACTGCGGTATCCGTGATGTAATTTTGACCGGTGAAATGAAGGATATTATGAACCAAGTATTGGTGGCGCAAAAGAAAGCACAAGCCAATGTAATCACTAGGCGTGAAGAAACAGCTTCAACAAGAAGCTTGTTGAACACAGCCAAATTGATGGAAGAAAACGAGATGCTATACAAACTGAAGGAAATGGAATTTGTGGAAAACATCGCCGACAAAATTGGTGAGATCACAGTTTCCGGAAACGGAGGTATGGTAACGCAGTTAAAGGAAATATTTGCCGCTGGTAAATAACCTATTATAAAAGGCCGTCTTTATGGACGGTCTTTTTTTATGTATTCGTTTTTTTGAATTTTTTGAACGTTCTGTTTGAACGCAATCAAAAACCTAACAAATATCATATTTTAAAAAGAAGGAATGCCCGACTTTTGTGGCAATTTTCAATTTTTAAGCAAATGACTTCCTCCGGAAAAATAGAACTTATGGCTCCGGCCGGCAATTTTGAATCGTTACAGGCCGCGTTGGACAATGGAGCTGACTCGGTTTACTTTGGTGTAGAACAATTAAACATGCGTGCCCGGGCAAGCATCAATTTCACGATTGCTGATCTTCCCGAGATTGCCAAACGCTGCAAAAATAAAGGCGTGCGCACCTATCTCACGCTGAATACCATCATTTACGACCACGATCTGTCATTGATAAAAACCCTATTAGATGCCGCCAAAGCCGCGGGATTGACCGCCGTTATCGCAATGGACCAGGCCGTGATTGCCTACGCCCGGCAGATTGGGATGGAGGTCCACATTTCTACCCAAATAAATATTACCAATATCGAAACGGTAAAATTCTACGCCCTGTTTGCAGATACCATGGTAATGAGCCGTGAATTGAGCCTGCGACAAATAAAAAAAATAACCGAACAAATAGCGAAAGAACATGTTAAAGGCCCCTCGGGAAATTTGGTTGAAGTGGAAATTTTTGGCCATGGCGCCCTTTGCATGGCCGTTTCGGGAAAGTGTTATTTGAGTCTGCACTCGCATAATTCCTCAGCAAACCGTGGAGCCTGCAAGCAGAATTGTCGAAAAAAATACACCGTAATCGACCAAGAAACAGGATTTGAGGTTGAATTGGACAACGAATATATGATGTCGCCCAAAGACCTTTGTACCGTAAATTTTTTGGATGAAGTGATAGAAACTGGCGTAAAAGTCCTAAAAATTGAAGGTCGAGGCCGCGCTCCGGAATATGTAGCCACCGTAACCAAGACCTATCGCGAGGCCATCGATTCGTATTACGACGGAAGCTATTCAGAAGAAAAAGTGGAACAGTGGATGGCCGAACTTGCAAAAGTGTATAACCGCGGTTTTTGGGGCGGTTATTATTTGGGCCAAAAACTGGGCGAATGGAGCAATACCGATGGCTCACAGGCTACACAGAAAAAGGTTTACATTGGCAAGGGCGTACACTATTTTCCGAAAACCAAAATTGCTGAATTTAAAATTGAAGCCTACGATTTAAACTTGGGTGACAAAATCTTGGTTACCGGCCCGACCACCGGCGCCAAAGAGTTTGAACTTTCGCAAATGCTAGTAAACGACACATCGCTTTCCACGGCAAAAAAAGGTGATTCCTGCACCATTCCCACGCCTTTTCGGGTACGGCCATCGGACAAGCTATATAAAATTATCGCTTCGTAAATGGTTGTGGTAACGCTACAACGCAACAAATGCATTGGCTGCAATTACTGTGTGGAGCTGGCTCCGGCGTATTTCAGAATGTCTAAAAAGGACGGCAAAACCGTATTGCTGCATTCCGAGCAAAAAAGGGGTTTTTTCACCTTAAAAATTGCAGACAATTCCGAATTTGAAATTTGCGAACTCGCCGCAAAAGCTTGTCCGGTAAAAATTATTTCAACGAAATTGATCTAATTTTTTAAGCAGTTTCTTCCCTACTATTATTTCTTCCAAAAAGAGAAATTGGTTTATTATAAAAAGTGATCCGAATCCCGAAAAGCAAAACTATTCCGCCCACAATCATTTGAAAACTTACTTCTTCCCCAATAAAAAGCCAAGCCAAAATTGTAGTTAAAACTGCCTGTCCCAAAAGACTTACGGATACACGGGTTGCTCGCATATGTTTGGTTGCATACCCCAAAAGCAACCACGCCAGTAATTGGCAAACTACGCCCTGAACCAACAAAACAAACCAGCCCATATTGCTGAATCCTGTAAAAGGTTGGTCAAGCACATAACTTAAAATAGCCAAGAAGAAAGCAGATGAAAGTGTACTGATAGTGATAAACGGAAGTACTTCCACTTCATAAAGCACGTATTTGCTGAGCAGCATATAGACTGCATAAAAAACACCCGAAAGTATTGCAAACACAAAGGCAAGGTCAAAATCTAACTTCAAAAAAAATCCAAAACCTACCAAAGTTATCATCCCAAAAATGGCGATTGCAGTACCTATCCAAAAATTTATTGTGGGCTTATTTTTTAAGAAGAAAAATGATCCAACTCCCACCCAGACCGGTGAAAGATTAGTGAGCAAAGTTGCTTGTGTTGCAGTTGACTCCTGTATGGCGATGTTCCAAACGGCAACATCGGCCGCGAACAGAGCACCACATAAAACCGTAAGCAGAAAAATTTTTAAGGACGGAATTTTCAGTTTTCCCGTCAAAATTGTGAAAGGAACAAGTATTGCCGCTGCAATCGCCATTCTATAAAAGGCAGAAATTACACCTGGCGACAAGCTGAGTTTTACCAAAATGGGGAAAATGGAAATACAAATTATTCCAATGACAAGGGCAATTCTGGGCTTTGTCATAACACTGAAATTGGAGGGATTAAAATAAAAGCCGCAAAATTAGTCTTTAAAAACCAATGATTAACGATTTAAGGCAATATTAGAGATTAATTAACGCGATTCTAGCGATTCTAATTGGTGAAGTTTTAGTTGAATGCGCTTACGCTCCACATCCACGTCCAGCACTTTTACGACTATTTGCTGGTGCAGATGCACGTGTTCGTTAACATCCTTTACAAAAGAATCTGAAAGGTTTGAAACGTGGATCAATCCACTTTCCTTTATTCCAATATCCACAAAAGC
>JAGQYY010000100.1 GCA_020435825.1 Aequorivita sp. | reverse complement strand
TGCAAGGCACGAAGTATCTAAGCAAGTGGATTGCTGAAAAAAATAAATAATCACTGTTTCTTTTCTGAAAGAATATATTTCAGATATGTTTGTTTCATTTGTCTGAAAAAACTACTTTGCACACATTAAACAGAAAACGATTCCTTGTGAAAAAACAAATAACCTTACTCCTCATTTTTATATTATTTGCCTTGGGCGCAAAAGCACAGGAAAACAATCTAACTTTTGGTTTTAAAGGCGGGGCAAATTACGCTTCTTACAGAACCCCGGATGCTTTTATGGATGTTTATAAAGGAAAAATAGGCTTCTACTTTGGTGGTTTCGCCAATATTGGCATCACTGAAAAATTTAAGGTACAGCCTGAACTTCTTTTTGCAATGCAAGGCGCACGTTTTGTGTTGAAGGATATTGAGATTCGTGGTGATGCCAACAACGACCCCAAAGTTGGTGACTTTAAAAAGAATATTAATGAAGCCACCATACTATTGCCTATAATGGCACAATATCATATAAATGAAACTTTTTATGTGGAAGCTGGCCCACAGTTTGGGTTTATATTGAGCAATAAGGAAAAAATAATCACATCTCCAACAGACGACCCTAATTTCAATGCTCCAAATACAACCGATCCTGATACCTTTGACGCAGGTATTGCTTTTGGAGCAGGTTACAGGCTTACTGAAAGCTTAGGATTAAATGCGCGTTACTATTTTGGGTTGATAAAACGCGATTACGGTATCTATTCGTCTGTTTTGAATCTTGGTCTGGAATACAGCTTGTAAATATTTCTACTGGGAACAAACCGGATTTCAAGACTTTAGTAGAAATCTTTGCAGACTGATTCCTTTTGATGCTCTTTCTTTTCTTGTTTCTGAAAGAGGTTGGCGTGATTCAATCTCAAAGACTTATGTTGTAAATAAAAATAACTGCGAAAGAAGGAAACCTTTATAAAATTGTTAAAAAAGCTGTCTAAAAAGTACACTTTTTAGACAGCTTTTTTTCTTCCTTTAGACACTTACCTTTTAATAAAGCGCTGCGATTTTAAGGTGTTGTTGTCGTGAATTTTAAGAATGTAATTTCCAGTGGCCAAATTAGAAACGTTAATAGCATTTGAGTCTAATCTTGCGTCCATCACTTTTTTCCCTTGAATGTCAAAAATGGAATACTCTGGATTTGTAAAATCAGTTAAATTACCAAGATTTAAAATGTCTTCGGTGGGGTTGGGGTAAAGAATAAGATTGCTCACTATATTTTCATCTATACCAAGGACTGTAGAGCCTTCTACAATAGAAATTACTTGATCAACAGCTACATTTTCTAGGACATCTACAATTCCTGAAGGCCAATTGATTGTAAGTGTAGTAATCTCGGTATCTGAGCCCACCCCAAAATGCGTGTTAAGCGTGCTCATATATTTAAAACCTTCACCACTGCGCACCTCACGAATTTGTGTTCCTAAAGCTGAGGTGATGGTTATCCGGGCCCCAATACCATTAATATTACTTTCCACGCCTATTGTGTTAAGGGTTATCCAATGGTTTGAATTTGCATCATTGTAATAAATATTTTCCCCCGTAAAAGAATCGATAAACCCATCGTTGTTTAAATCGCCTAAGGAGCCGTTATTATTTGGCAAGGCAAAGGGAATTAAAGAGAAGGTTAAATCTCCATTATTAAGAAGGATGTTTCCATTGGATAAAATATCAGCATAGCCATCGTTATTAAAATCATAAGTGCAATTTTCAATACCAGTGGTCGTTAATGCATGTATTCCTGTAGAAGCAGAAATATCCGTAAAGGTTCCATCGCCATTATTTATGTTTAATTTATGTGTAAAAGAACCGGAACTACTTCCTATAAATACGTCCAAATCGCCATCGTTATCAAAATCTGCCCAAGCAGAAGACCAGGTTTGCATATTGTCTTTTAACCCTGCAGCTTCTCCTACTTCCACAAAATTGCCCGCACCATCATTTTGATAGAGTTGGTTTTCACTTCTTTCATTCACGTCTCCGTTCACATTACATTTTGCGATAAAACAATCCATATCGCCATCGTTGTCATAATCTACCCAAACGGAACCATAATTCCCTCCGGTGGGATAGTCGCCAATATCGCCTTGATGAAAGGTAAAAGTTCCATCACCGTTATTAATATAATAAACACTGGGCGCTACATCATGGCACACAAAAGCATCTAAATGACCATCATTATTGATATCTACAAAGTTGGAACGCTGCGAAAACACATATTGAGGAAAGCTGATTTCATCATAGCCGTCGCTATTATTGGCTTTCATAAACGTTACACCATTTCCTCCCGCATAAAGTAAATCAGTTTTGCCATTTTTATCATAATCTGCAGCGGCAAGGCTCCAAGAAGGAAGGTTGTCTGCAAAAGAGGTGGCAATGTTCCTCAATACAAAACTACCGTTTGGTTGCTGATAGTATATTTGAATATTATTTTCAGTTACGGAAACAAGATCGTCTAAAAAATCACCGTTCATATCAACCGCAGCCCTTTCTGCCCCTGTTGTTGAAATAGGGGCCGAGGTAAATGATACCTGGGCATTTCCTATTCCAAAAAAAGTCATTATTGAAAATAGCGTAAATATCTTTTTCATAATATATAGTTTTTAATTGGTTAGTCACAAGGTTCAGTAAGGGAGTTAATCCATTCTTCCAAAACGGGAAGAAAAGTTTCATCTACTAATGTTCTGCCGTTCATAGGCATTCTGTATTCTTCTAAGGTGGTGGCTTGTCTAAAAAAGAGGATTGAATTTTCAGCATCACCGGGAGTAATGAGTTTTGCGCCATCATAGCCGGGAATCTGAAGATCGGGTTCAACACATATCCCTAAGTTATCCGGATTATTGCTTTCCCTAAAAGCCAAGCGCAGGGAACGTGCGCCACAATGACCGCCATACACATGGCAATGGGCGCAATTTATATCAAAATAGGAGCGCACCCTGGTTTCTAAAGTCTGTGAAATATCTTTCCAATTTGGCACAGTTTCAATATTTGCGGGAATATTGTTATTTGAAAGGTATCCAATTTCTTTCCACATTTCAAGTTGGTTTTCCATACCCTCTGCATAACTATAAATAGAATTCAAATTTTGCGGTTTTGGTGCAATTGGAATAATCATGTCAAAAGACTTGTGGCAAATAAAGCACTCCGTTTCTGATGGAATTCTATAATTAACAGATTTGGTTTCCCCGTTTTCAATCCAATCAATAGGAACGTTAAAACCATTTCCTGTGGTGTTTAGAATGGCCTCTTGTTGTGCCTCATCCCATATATAATTTGCAAAAATCCAACCATCGTCTTTTTTAATCAGCAAACGGGTTTCAATGTTTTTGGTGGTATTATTAGGCAAAACATTATCGTAATAGAAGGTTTTAATCAAAACACTCCCCGTGGGAAAATCAAGGTTATCCCCATCAGAAACGTATGTTGCCGAAACATTATAAGGCATCCACACAAAACGTTTTTTATGTGCATAATCAGAAAAAAGCGTGTTTATGGGCTCGTAGGGTAAAACTCCATATACAGGCGATAAATCCGCTAAGTTTCCTTCGTAAAAATTATAATCAGAAAGCTTTTCATAAGGAACCTCAGTAATATCAAAATTTACTGGAGAAAAAGGCAAAACAGTGATGGTAACGGTTCCCGTGGCACAGCTTTGTCCCGAAGGGTCGCAAATGGTATATTCAAACGTAACATCCCCAACAAAAGTTACATTAGGGCTATATTTCACCGTGTCGTCAAGAATAGTTGTGGACGTACCATTATTATTTATAGTTACCGTTCCGCTTTGTGGCGCCGTAAGGGTTATATTGCCATTTTGGGGAACATTGGTGTCATTGGCCAAAATAGCAATTTCCAAGATAGCATTCTGAAAAACCTCCCCAGAATCTGCGTTGGCAATAATATTTAAAGGAACATAATCAGTGCTGTCGTCACCTTTACATGCTTGCAGCACAAGTATAGAAGACAACAAAAGGGATATTCTGAAAAAAAGGGATTTCATAATGATTTTAGGGTAATTATGCTATAAATATGCGTTTACGTTTTTTTGAGTGCATTAAATGTAACAAAAACTTATTGTTTTAAAACAATAGCTAGGTAAGGTTTTGAAAATTAGGAAGCTAAAACCGTATGCTTTAGTTGTTTGGCTGTTAAATAACAATCAAAATAAAACGGATACCCAGCAATGCACTTCTCAAAATATTGCATACAAAACACCTCACTCCAAAGCCATTTTTAGGAGGAGAATAAACTGTTGACAACTAAGGTGGAAACATTGATGCAGGTGATTGGGAAATAAACTTTATATTTGGGTAGCCATGCAGTTGCGTACATGTGCGGGATAACAGCAATAAGATTTTAAAAACATGCGTATATAAACATGTTGTGTGTAAGCTTGAAAAAAAATACTGTATGATAAAAAACTATATTCATCTTAAGGATGTTAATAAAACAAAATTAAATTCTACAGTCACGGAATTGGTCGATTCAATGAAAATTGAACAGTCCGATATTTACAGTAACAATTCTGAAACTGAATTTATTGTAACCTTTCCGAAAGGTATCTCAAACGAACTTTTCATATTTTTTTATTGTGCGTTAATGGCACCTGATTTGACTAATTCTAGAA